>JAAZOA010000036.1 GCA_012798055.1 Syntrophomonadaceae bacterium
CGGTATACTTCAAAGGATTCAACCTTCAGGCAGTCCTCCTGGGCTTGGTAATGAGTTTGGTTATTGCCGGGATTGCCGGAATGTCTGCGTCGATTGGGGTAGTCAAAATCCAACCTGCTCAATCAATGCGGCCAGAGCCACCCAAGATCGGCGGCAAAAGTCTCCTGGAATACTGGCCCTGGTTATGGCAACGCCTAGATTCGGGCTGGAAGATGAGTATGCGCAACATCAACCGCAATAGAGGCAGATTTTCAGTCACGTTGCTGGGGGTCATATTTGCGGTGATACTTCTGGTGATCTCTTTCTTTGTCTATGATGCCATCGACTACATGATGCAGAAATCATTTTATCAGGGCCAGACTTATGACATTTCCATTCGCTTCGGCTCGCTGATGGCGGAAAAGGAGATGCTGACTATCAGCCATATCGAGGGAGTGCAAAAGGTGGAACCCTTCCTGGAGCTCCCGGTCAGGATCCATTACCGGGGGCGAAGTGAGGATGAACTCCTGCTGGCTTACACCCCTGATGTCACCATGAAAAAATTGGAAGATGACAGCGGTGACCCGATAGAGATCCCGGCGGAAGGCATCCTCCTCAATGAGAGAACAGCCCGCAAATTAGGGGTAGGAACTGGGGATGAGGTGGAAATTGAAACCTTGCTGCCCGTGGGGCCGGTACACTGGGGGAAAGCGGTAATTGCCGGGCGGGTCCGGCAGATGGTGGGAGCTGGTTCATATGTAAATCTGAACCAGGCAAACCGGCTGGTGCAGGAAATAAACCTGGTGTCCGGAGCCATGCTGAAAGTGGATCCGGGCCAAACCGACCAGGTGGAGGCGGAGATCAACAAGATGTTGGGGGTCAGCTCGGTATTAAGCCATCAAAAGGAGATAGCCAATTTCGAGAGTTACCTGGGAACCATGGATGTTTCCATATTGATCATGGTCTTATTTGCGGTCATTCTTGGATTCGCCATAGTCTATAATTCCTCGGTTATGAACCTGGCGGAAAGAGAAAGGGAAATAGGCTGTATGCGAGTGATCGGCTTTAGCGTCCGGGAGGTATCCGGGCTTTTGTTCAAGGAAAATATAGTCCATTCCATCCTGGGAGTAGCACTGGGTTTGCCCCTGGGCAGATATGTAGCTCAGGCCTATATGCAGTCTATTACCACCGACTTATACACCCTGCCGGTGATTATTTATCCCCGCACCTATTTTTATGCTGCTGTCGGAGCTATAATCTTCATAATCCTGGCCCACCAATTGGCAGTGCGGGGCATCAAGGACCTGGACCTGGCTGAAGCTTTGAAGAGCCCTGAATAACGGGTGAAAAGAGCGTAACATCCTTTGGAAAGGAATGATTTATCCCCATGGAACGTAAGGTGCTGATGAAACTGGACCGGGTGACCAAAACCTATGATATGGGTGAAGTGAAAGTCGAAGCCTTGAAGGAGACGACCCTGGAGATATACAAAGGGGAGATGCTGGTCATATTGGGCCCAAGCGGTTCCGGCAAGAGTACCCTCCTGAACTTGATGGGGGGGATGGATTCACCTACCAGCGGCAAAGTAATCTTCGACGGCAAGGATATCACCAGCGGCGGGGAAGATGTATTGACCCATTACCGGCGCAATGAAGTGGGTTTCGTATTCCAGTTCTATAATTTGATCCCCGACCTGACCGCTCGGGAAAACGTGGAATTAGCTGCGGCACTTGTAAAGACTCCGCTTCTTATCGATGACATACTCAAAGAGGTTGGTTTAAACGAACGCATGGATCATTTCCCCTCCCAGATGAGCGGCGGGGAACAGCAGCGGATATCGATTGCCCGGGCAGTTATCAAGAACCCGCGCCTTCTGCTGTGCGATGAACCCACCGGTGCTCTTGACTACGAAACGGGTAAACTGATCCTGTCACTGCTGAAGAAGATCAATGACGAAAAAGGCTGCACTGTAGTCCTTATCACCCATAACATAGCCATCGGCGGCATGGGCGACCGGGTGGCCAGGATGCGCAGCGGAGAGATTGTAGAAGTCACCGAAAATCCCAATCCCATATCACCGGAAGGAATCGAATGGTGATGGGCATATTGGGCCGCAAGCTGCTGCATTTCATTCGCCGAAATCTGGGCCAGTTCCTTGCGGCTACCGCGGTAGTGATGGCCGGTATTATGGTGTACATTGCCATGAATACCGCCTATTTTAACCTGAGCCAGTCGCAAGCTTCTTTTTATAAGGCCAACAATTTCGCGGATTACTACTTTCAGGTTATTAAGGCGCCCGAGGCAGTCATAAAACAGATCGAGACAGTGCCGGGAGTCAAAACAGCCACTGGCCGGATTCAAAAAGACCTGGCCATAATCAAGCCGGACGGCACTCGAGCTACGGCTCGTTTGGTCAGTTTCACGCTGCCCATGGAAGATGATCTTAATCGGATCACCTTGGAAAAAGGCAGGATGTTTGCCAGTGCCCAAAGCGGCAGCTACGTCGAGGCAGTCGTTGATCCTCAGTTTGCCCCTGCCAACCAGCTCAACTGGGGGGATACCGTTAAGGTTGTTGTAGGCGGAAGGGAGCGCCTCCTTACCGTAGTGGGATCCGCTTCCAGCCCGGAGCTGATTTATCCCATCAAAGACGCAGCCAGCATCCTCCCCGATCCCCGGAATTTCGGAATTTTCATGGTTGAACAACGACAGGGGCAACAACTGCTGGACCTGCCGGGCCAGATCAACCAGATCTTGCTGGAATTCTACCCCGGAGCTCAGCAGGGGGAGACTGTTGCCGCCGTTGAAGAGATACTCAAACCATATGGAGTGGTGGCATCTTATGCGCGCAAATACCAGCTGAGTCATGCCGTCCTGCAAGCCAAACTGGACGGCATAGGAACCGTAGCCCTCTTTCTGCCCCTGATATTCATGGCTATTGCCGCAGGTGTGCAGATGATCATCCTGCGCCGCCTGATCAAGGTACAACGGACCCAGATCGGGGTGATGAAGGCCCTGGGATATGGTAACCTGCAAATCATGCTCCATTATACCGCCTATGCGCTGGCAGTGAGCTTGCTGGGGGCTACGGCCGGGATTGTCCTGGGCACCCTGTTGGCGGGGGGGATATCGGAGCTTTTTGCCCAGTATTTCAATCTGCCGGGTGGGCTCAAAACCTTTGACCCGAGCACAATAATCAACGGGATCATGCTCAGCCTGGGGATTGGCTTGGTGGCAGGATTCGCAGGTTCCCAAGGAGTCTTGAGGATACAACCGGCTGAGTCGATGCGGCCTGAACCTCCGCCCACCGCAGGCCAGAGCCTACTGGAAAGATGGCCAGGTCTTTGGCAGCGTATGACCCCGCAATGGAAAATGACCTGGCGTAATATTGGCCGCAACTGGGGGCGTTTCACGGTTACCCTCCTGGGAGTCATTTTTGCAGTATGTTTGTTGATCATCGCGTTCTTCTATAAGGATGTGGTGGATTATATGATGCAACAATTGTTTTACAAAGGTAGATCATATGATATAACAGTCCGTTTCGAATCGCCGCTTGCGGAAAGCGAATTGCTGGCTATCAGTCGATTGGAAGGGGTGCAACAGACCGAGGGTTTCATCGAGATGCCTGCCGAAATCAGATGCCGGGGCCAATCAGCAGATGAAATATTACTGGCTTACCCGGCAGAGATGACCCTGAAAACCCTGCAGGATGCCAGCGGCGAATCAATTAAGGTGCCGGCAGAGGGGATCGTGCTCAATCAAAGGACCGCGCAAAAACTTGGCATAAAGGTAGGAGATCAAGTGGAGGTAGAAACTAGACTGGCCGTAGGGCCTCTTCATACCTCCCAAATGGCGGTGGTAGGTGAAACCCAGCAGCTCTTCGGCGGTGGGTCCTATGTAAGCCTGGCCAGCGCAAATCGGATCCTGCAGGAAAGTCACACGGTCACCGGAGCTCTGCTGGACGTTGAGCCCGGCACGGAGGCGGCGGTAAAAGCCAAGCTGGACGAGATGCTGGGTATAGCTTCAATTACCGACCGGGAGAAAGAGATCAAGAATTTCAATGAGAACATGGGGGTAGTTACCTCCTTTGTCTCAATATTAGTCTTTTTCGCAATCGTACTAGGTTTTGCCATCATATATAACGCTTCGGTCATAAATTTTGCCGAGCGCAGGCGTGAGCTATCCTCACTGCGGGTTATAGGTTTCACTGTAAAGGAAATATCCGAGTTGCTCTTTAAAGAGAACCTGGTCCTGATGCTGCTGGGCATCGTTTTGGGTATGCCGGTGGGACGATTATTGGTTGAATCTTATGTAGAATCGGTCAGCACCGATCAGTTCAGTCTTTTGGTGATAATATATCCCACGACCTATCTATTTTCCGCGATTGGAG
Source organism: Syntrophomonadaceae bacterium (assembly GCA_012798055.1). Classification (GTDB taxonomy): domain Bacteria; phylum Bacillota; class Syntrophomonadia; order Syntrophomonadales; family Syntrophomonadaceae; genus PHAA01. The sequence continues at coordinate 4,367 of JAAZOA010000036.1, forward strand.
GTATCATTTTTGTAATGGCTGCACATAGATTTGCCATAAAAGGTATAAGGGACCTGGATATGGTTTCAACCCTCAAAAATACCGATTAATTGAGGAGGTTGTTACAATGCGCAAAAAGCTTTACTGGGCAATATTATCAATAATCGCCTTGGCTGGTTTAGGTTATTATTTCCTGGCTGCAGCTACGGAAGTTGAAATAGCCACGGTTACCCGGGGAGATATCTTGCATACGGTAGTGGACACAGGCTATGTTCAGGCAGTAGATAAGTCTGATGTCTATGCAACCCAGGGGGGCAGGGTGATGAGCCTGCCAGTAAATGTTGGCC
>JAAZOA010000037.1 GCA_012798055.1 Syntrophomonadaceae bacterium
CCATCAACATCCAGCACCTCACCAGCCAGGAACAGACCCTCTACCAACTTGGAGCCCATGGTGCGCGGATGGACCTCCTTGATGCTGACTCCGCCTGCTGTGACTATGGCCTCTGCGATCGGCCTGGTCCCGGTAATGGTCAGGGGAAGATGTTTGAGCAGATGCACCAAGCCCAACCGTTGGCTGCGGCCCACCTGGTGGCAGGCCTTGGTCGGCTCGATCCCGCTCAGGGTGATGATGACTCCAATCAGTCTCTGCGGCAGCAGTTCATCCAGGGAGTTTTTGAACATCTTGCGGGCGTTGCGGCCCAAATCCCGCAGGACCCGTTCATCCAGTTTTTCCTCCCTCAGAGCCGGTTTCAGGTCCAGTTCGATTCTGACCGGAGGCCCATGACGGTAAAGGTATTCTCCGATATCCCGGCTCATGGACAGGATTATCGGCCCGGATAACCCGTAATGAGTAAAAAGCAGTTCGCCCATGTCCTGGACTATCTTTTTGCCCCCGGCGTCGTAAGCTGTAGCCCGAGTATTCCTCAGGCTCAAACCCTGCAGGTCCTCAATCCAATCCTCGGCTGCCACCAACGGCACCAGTCCCGGTCTGGGTTCGACTATGGTGTGCCCGGCTTGAGCAGCCCAGCGGTAGCCGTCTCCGGTGGATCCGGTGCCAGGGTAAGACAAACCGCCGGTAGCCACAATAACCGCATCCGCCTCCCAGTCCTCCTGGTGGCCCCTTACGCCCTTGATCCGGCCTGCATCGATATTGAGCCCCCTGACCTCATGGCCGGTCAGCACCTGCACTCCGGTTTTTTCGAGGGCGTCCTGCATTACCTGAACCACGTCCGAAGCCCGGTCCGATTCAGGAAATACTCGCTGACCCCGCTCCACTTTGGTTCTCAGTCCCCGCCGGGCGAACCAATCCATCAAGTCTCGGTTGGAGAACTCGTTGAAAGCACTGTACAAAAACCGGCCGTTGCCCACCATCCCAGCGATTAGGGCCGGTTTATCTACTGCCGCGGTCAGGTTGCACCGTCCTTTGCCAGTAATGCTCAGCTTGCGCCCTACCCGGTCCTTTTTTTCCACCAGGATAACCTGGGCCCCATTCTGAGCGGCAGTGATGGCAGCCATCATGCCTGCCGGCCCGGCTCCAATAACCACAATCTTCCTCAACTCATGTCCTCCTGGCTGCGCCTGCCCTGTTATAATGCAGGCCGATACCGCGAGCTTTTTCTGAATACCTGCTTAAAATGCCTCTGCTCGCATTGTTTATATACTGCAAAAGGAGTAGAATAGTCTTTGTACTATGTCTATATTATATGAAAACGGAGGTATTTGGAAATTGTCAAACGCTGCCCATGACAGTACCCATGTGGTTAAAGAGACTCCCGGTCCCCGCAGAGTGCCCCGGGGGCTTTTCGTAATTATCATCCTGTGTTTGGCTGCCCTATATGGATGGGCGGTTTACGGTGATACCCCGGCACCGGAAAAGACTGTGAAAAACTTCTATACCGCTTATTTCGATCGCAATTATGAGACTGTCTCCCAGAACCTGAGCGTTTTCTGGGCTGCCCGCTTCCTGCCCGAATATGCCGAAATGGATGCAGCTGAACTGGTAGCCGATCGGGCTAATATTGAAAAAGGGATCACTGCGGTCATAGGAGAGATAGAGGCTGAGAACCAACTGCCTGAAGGCCTTTCTATCGAGATCATGAAGGATTACACCAAAATCGGGGAAAAGAGCGCCATAGTCGTCTATGAATTCAAGGAGAACAATGAAGTAACCAGCAAAGAAGCGGCCATACTCATTATGGAAAACGGCCAATTCCGGATATTCAATATGTCAGCCATTGATGATTCAGCCCTGGAGCAGATCCAGAACTTCGATATGAAGATACTGGACGAGAACTTCACCGAGCTCATGGCCAGCCCCGAATCCAAGTAAACCTCAGCCTGTTAGCGAAAAAGACACCCGAGGCTCAAAAGCTCCTCTGGTGTCTCATCTTTTTGGGGCCAGATTCCGGAAAAATCAGATGCTGCTCTGGCTGGGCAACACTGTACCTGCGGCCAGCTGCTGTCCAGCCCCGATCTGACAGCGGGATCCGATCACTGCTTTATCGATCCTGCAGCCACTGTCCACTCTGGTATTGTCCCATATAACAGTATCGCTGAGGTGTACGCCTGCGCCGATGCTGCAGGCAGCCCCTAGCACAACGCTGCCGCTGAAACTCACTCCGGCTCCCAGTTCGACCCCGTTCCCCAAGAGTACCCGGGCCGGAGCTGCAGAAGCGAGAATCTTGCCCTCGGTCTTGACCTTTACCCGGCCAGCCAGGATGTCAGCATGAGCCTGGCGATAGGTGCCGATATTGCCTACATCGCACCAGTAACCGCTTACCGTGACCCCATAAAATGGGGCCGCCTTGCTGACCAGCAGCGGGAAAAGTTCTTTGCCGAAATCATAAAATTGTTCCGGGGGTATCAGGTCGAATATCTCTGGTTCGAAGACGTAGATACCGGTGTTGGCCACCCGGCTCAAAGCCTGTTCCGGGCGGGGTTTTTCCTGAAAGCTCCTGATGCGGCCATCGTCAGCGGTGATTACTATGCCAAAATTCTCGACATCCTCAACTTCCTTGAGGGCTATGGTGGCCAGGGCGCCGTTGTCCCGGTGGGATTTGACCAGTCCAGCCAGGTCTATGTCTGTCAAGGCATCCCCGCTGACAATCACAAAAGTATCGTCAAGAAACCACTGGCAGCGCTTGACTCCCCCAGCAGTTCCCAGCAGATGCTCTTCCCGGGAGTAGTGCAGGTCGATACCCCAGTCGTGTCCGTCTCCAAAATACCCGGAAATAACATCGGCATGATAGTGCAGGTTGGCTATTATGCCATCGAAACCATGAGCTTTCAATAGTTCGATATTGTCGACCAAGAGCGGCCGGTTAGCCATGGGTATCATGGGTTTGGGAATATCCCGGGTCATGGGCATAAGCCGTGAGCCCACTCCAGCGGCCATGATCATTGCTCTCATAATATTGCCTACCTCCTGCTTGTCGTCTTTTCCAAATCAGTAGAGCCTGCCTCCGGTGATGGGGCCGGCAGTTTGTCAGGTCTGGCTCAGTTCGATGCTGAACAGGTCCTCATCGTCCGGATCATGCCAGTCTCCAACCGGCTCGATATCCCGGGCGGTTATCATCAGATTGCACCCCGGCCGCTCCCAGATGCTGCGGCTAAGTTGCGAACTCTCCCGGAAAGTGAAACGGGCAGGATTGGCCAGGCGGGCCCGGGTCAGTCCCTGGAGGGTGTCGCCCAGGCAACGGGAACCGTAGACGGTGATGTTGAGCTCAGGTTGGTTGAGATTCCCCATATATTCCTCCGCAGCCAGGGCCATGCGTACGGCCAGGTTGGCATCCCGGCATGGCTCCTGGTGATGGCGCAGGGCCACTTTCAACATGATGTTGTGGCGGACGGTGCGATCAGCAGCCCGTATGTATGAAGTGCGGGGAGAAAAGACTATGTCCTGTTCATAATAAGGTTTGATGTCCAGCACCGGAGTCTGGTCAATGGCATCGATCCCCCTGACTTTGAGGATGTTGCCCTGCCGGGAAACCAGTTCCACCAGGTAAAGGGCAATGGGATTGGGGCGGTTGGGTGAACGCAGGCTGAAAACCCCGTAATCGGGCAGATCCGGATTGAGGCGCCGGGGGGCTCCCACCAGCACCTGGCGGTTGGATTTGTGGAACCAGAGCAGAAGCCAGAGGTGAGAATTCTCCTCTATGCGTAAAAGTGCCGGCTGGTACTGGGCATAGATCTCCACTTCCGCCGGTCTGTCTGGCAGCGGAGGATCTTCCACATCCTTCATGCTCGAATGGACTATCCCGATGGGATTCAAAACCAGTCCCAGATCACCCTGCATATGCGCTCCCCCGCTCCCTCGCCAATTTGTGCTCCCAGAGCCTGGCTGTGATGAAATATGCACCATCGGCCAGGCCTTGCTCTTCATCTGGATAATATAGCTGTCCTGAAGTTTCGCCATGGGGGGGGGCTAGTCCTGCTTTGTGGTCCGCACCGCTGCCAAAAGCGCCTGCACAGCACCAAACACCGACGCCCTGGAATCAAGCTAGAAGATCCCGGGGCGTTTAGAGCTTCTATTCTGTCTCGGCAGCATGGCCGGCGCTTTTATCCCTGCCGCAGGCTCTTTTTCATCAGCATGTAGTTGATGCTGTCTACCAGGGCCTGCCAAGAGGCTTCGATGATATTCTCGGAAACACCTACCGTACTCCATTTCTCCAGCTGATTGGAGGACTCGATCAAAACCCTGACCCGGGCAGCGGTGCCCAAATTCCCGTCCAGTACCCTGACTTTATAGTCGGTCAGGTGCATCTCATTGATTTCCGGGTACACCTCGGTCAAAGCCTTGCGCAGGGAATTGTCCAGGGCATTGACCGGCCCGTCGCCTTCAGCTGCGGTATGGAAAGTATCATCCCCGATGGTCAGTTTGATCATCGCTTCGGCGATAAAGTCCCCTTCTTCTTGTTTCTCCAGGATGATCTTGAGATTCTTGAGCTGGAAATAGTCCTCAAATTGGCCGAAAGCCTTGCGCAGCAATAACTCCAGGGAAGCATCTGCCCCTTCAAACTGGAAGCCCTGGCTCTCCAGATCCTTGATCTGTTTGATAACCTTGCGGGTCTCCGCATCGTAGCTGTTCACATCCAGGTTCAGTTCCTTGGCCTTGTAAAGCAGATTTGAAATCCCAGCCAATTCCGATACCAACACCCGGCGGTGATTGCCTACCAGCTCTGGATCGATATGCTCATAAGTCTGGGCGTCTTTCAACAGGGCACTGACATGTATGCCCCCTTTATGGGCAAAAGCCCCATAGCCCACAAATGGTTGGTTGTTGGGGCTGGGCATGTTGGCTATCTCGTTGATATAATGGGAAACCTCAGTCAGCCGCCGCAGATTCCCCGGGGGCAGACAGCGCTTGTTCATCTTGAGTTCCAGGTTGGGGATTATGGAACACAGGTCCGCATTGCCGCAGCGTTCGCCGTAATTGTTGAAGGTGCCTTGTACCTGCACGCAACCCTGGTTCACAGCCAACAGGGAGTGAGCCACTGCCACCCCGGAATCATTGTGGGTATGGATCCCGAGGGGGCTGGCCATGTTTTTTTGCACTGTTTCGATGATCTGGACCAGTTCCCACGGCATGGTACCGCCATTGGTGTCGCAGAGGACCAGGCACTCGGCTCCGGCGCCGGCTGCAGCCCCCAGCACCTCCAGGGCGTAATCAGGATTATTTTTATAGCCGTCAAAAAAATGCTCGGCATCGAAGATCACTTCCAGGCCCCGGTCTTTTAGGTAGGCAACCGTATCCCGCACCATGTGCAAGTTCTCTGTGAGGGTGGTCTCCAGGGCCCGCAGGACGTGAAAATCCCAAGCCTTGCCGAAGATAGCCGCCACCGGCACCTGGGCCGCCAGCAGAGCGCTGATATTGTTGTCTTGTTTGACACTGCCGCCCGCTTTACGGGTAGAGCTGAAAGCGCTCAACCGGGCATGTTTCAGCTCGCATTCTTTCATCTGGCGGAAAAAATCCAGGTCTTTGGGATTGCTCCCCGGCCATCCTCCCTCAATGTAGGCTACGCCCAGGTAATCCAGTTTGCGGGCTATCTTGATCTTGTCATCGACTGAAAAAGATATCCCTTCGCCTTGGGCCCCATCCCGCAGTGTCGTGTCATAAATCTTTACATCCAACTTTAAATCCCCAATGTTAGCCCTCCTATCATTTAAGCTAAAATTTTCTGTTCCACCAAATCACCCATTTGGGTGGTGTTAACCATGGTTTGCCCCGCTTCCATCAAGTCCGGGGTGCGGTAGCCCTCGGCCATGATCTGCTGCACTGCGGACTCTATAGCCCTGGCCTCTTCTTCCAGGTTGAAAGAGTAACGCAGCATCATAGCGGCTGACAAAATAGTAGCCAGAGGATTGGCCTTCTGCTGGCCGGCTATGTCCGGAGCACTGCCGTGGGATGGCTCGTAGAGCCCAACTTGCCCGCCTATGGAAGCGCTAGGCAGCATACCGATGGAGCCCGTCAGCATGGAAGCCTCATCGGTGAGGATGTCCCCGAACATGTTCTCGGTCACAATTACATCGAATTGCCTGGGATTTCTGATCAGCTGCATGGAACAATTGTCCACGTACATATGGCTGGTCTCCACATCCGGGTAGTCTGGAGCCATAGCCGTAACCGTCTCCCGCCACAACCGTGAACTCTCCAGCACATTGGCCTTGTCTACCGAACAAAGCTTGCGACGGCGCTTGCGGGCTACTTCATAAGCAAAACGGGCGATCCTCTCGATCTCAAAGGTGGAGTAGCTCAATATGTCCGTTGCCTTCTGGCCGCCATCCGCTGTTTTTTCGCGGCTCTTTTCCCCGAAATACAGTCCCCCGGTCAGCTCGCGGATCACCATCAGGTCCACCCCGGAAATGACCTCATCTTTCAGGGTTGAGGCGTGGATCAGACTGGGGAACAGCATGCAGGGGCGCAGGTTGGCATAGAGCCCCAGTTCCTTGCGCAAGGGCAGCAAAGCCCCAACTTCCGGGCGGAGGTGGACCGGCAGGCTATCCCATTTGGGCCCGCCTATAGCCCCTAACAGCACCGCGTCGGAAGAACGGCACAGTTCCAGGGTGCTATCCGGGAGCGGGTGTCCCCCTGCATCATAAGCGGCTCCGCCGATCAGAGCCTCGGTGAACTGGAACTGGTGCCCAAACTTGCTGCCGATTGCCTGCAATGCTTTAATGGCCTCCGGTACGATTTCTGCCCCTATCCCATCCCCGGGCAGTACCGCGATCTTATACATGAATATGCTCCTTTCGAATCCTAGGACTCGGTTTTTTCTTTTACGTAGTTGATCAGGCCGCCCTGGGAGATGATCCCCTGCATAAATTCGGGGAAGGGGGTAGCCTGGTATTCTTCGCCGCTCCGCAGGTTCTTGATCTTGCCGCTTTCCAGGTCCACCTCAACCGTATCGCCTTCCTGGATGGCTGCTGCGGCTTCCGGCGATTCCAGAATGGGCAGGCCGATATTGATGGCATTGCGATAGAAGATGCGGGCGAAGGAGTCGGCTATCACACAGGAAATCCCCGCCCCTTTTATGGCAATGGGGGCGTGTTCCCGGGAACTGCCGCAGCCAAAGTTCTTGTCGGCTACGATGATATCGCCGGGCTTCACTTTGTTGGGGAACTCCTGGTCGGCGTCTTCCATGCAGTGGCGGGCCAGCTCACTTGGATCAACTGTATTCAGGTAACGGGCCGGGATGATCGCGTCGGTATCGATATTGGCTCCGAATTTGTGAACCTTGCCGGTAAACTTCATTTCCTTACACCTCCCATGGCGGAGTAATTTGGCCGGTTAATGCACTGGCCGCTGCCACCGCTGGATTGGAAAGATAGACCTCGCTTTCGGGGTGCCCCATCCGGCCTACGAAGTTGCGATTGGTGGTGGCCAGGGCTCTCTCGCCTTTTGCCAGGATGCCCATGTGCCCACCCAGGCAAGGACCGCAGGTAGGGGTGCTCACCGCTGCCCCGGCCCGGATAAAGGTCTCGATGAAGCCGCGCTGCATGGCCTCCAGGTAAATTTCCTGGGTGCCGGGCAGGATAATGAGGCGCAGTCCCGGGTATACCCGGCGCCCTTTTAGAATCTCCGCCGCTGCCTGCAGGTCTTCTATCCTGCCGTTGGTGCAGGAGCCGATCACGACCTGATCGAGAGTGATGCCGGCTGCCTGGCTGACCGGGTGGGTATTTTCCGGTAAATGCGGGAAAGCCACCACCGGTTCCAGGTCAGTGACATCGTATTCGATGACCCTGGCGTACACCGCATCGGGGTCGGACTGGTATATGGTATAAGGCCGGCGTACCCGGTCTTTGATATAGGCCAGGGTTATTTCATCTGCAGCGATTATGCCGTTTTTGCCCCCGGCTTCGATGGCCATATTGGCCATGGAGAAGCGGTTGTCCATGGACAGGTTCCTGATGGCTTCCCCGGTGAATTCCATTGACATATAGCGGGCTCCGTCAACCCCGATGTCTCCAATGGCGTGGAGGATGAAATCCTTCCCGCCTACCCAGCGCGAAGCATGGCCATGATAGACTAACTTGATGCTCTCCGGCACCTTGAACCAGGCTTCACCTGTGGCCATGGCCGCAGCCATATCCGTTGACCCCACCCCGGTGGCAAATGCTCCCAAAGCGCCATAGGTGCAGGTATGGGAGTCAGCTCCGATGATCAAATCCCCAGGACCTACCAGACCCTGTTCCGGCAACAGGCAATGCTCTATCCCCATCTGACCGATTTCGAAATAGTACTTGATGCCGTAGTCCCTGGCGAATTCGCGCATGATCTTACATTGCTCCGCCGATTTGATGTCCTTGTTGGGAGCGAAATGGTCCGGGACCAGGACGATGCTCTCCTGGTCGAAAACCCGGCCGAGGCCCAGGCGGCTGAATTCAGCTATGGCCACCGGGGCCGTGACATCATTGCCCAGGATGACATCCAGTCGGCAATTGAGCAGTTCTCCAGCCTCCACATGTTTACGATCGGCATGGGCGGCCAGAATCTTCTGGCTGATGGTCATTCCCATAGAATTTCCTCCATTCAGCAATATTTATCGTTAATCCTGGTCCCTCAGGGAAATCTCGTAATAGTACTTGTTGATGGCATTGATATACGACTTGACACTGGCTTCCAGGATGTCGGTGGAGAGCCCCCGCCCGTTATACACATTGTCTTCTATCTGTATCCTGGACAGCACCTCACCCAGAGCATCCTTGCCGGAGGTGACCGCGTGCAGCTTGTAGTCTATCATTTTACCATAAATGTCGGTGATCCGGTCCACCGCGTGACAGGCCGCTTCCACTGGACCATCGCCGGTGGAAACCGCTTGGAACACTTTGCCTTCGATGCCCAGCTTAACCGTGGCGGTAGGGATAACCCCGGTCCCGCAGGAAATGTGCAGATATTCCAGGCTGAACCGTTCTGGTACAGCTTTCACCCGGTCCTTGACCAGTGCTTCAAGGTCATCGTCATTTATCTCGCGCTTTTTGTCGGCTATCTCTTTGAATCCGGCGAAGGCTTTCGCCAGTTCGGTGTCATCCAAATCATAACCCAGGGCCAGCAACCTCTCCTTAAAGGCATGGCGTCCCGAGTGCTTGCCCAGGACCAGGTTGCTCTTGAAGACACCCACCAGCTCAGGGCTCATGATTTCATAAGTGCTCCGTTCCTTCAGAACACCATCCTGATGGATGCCGGACTCATGCAGAAAAGCGTTGGCCCCAACAATGGCCTTGTTGGGCTGGATCACCATTCCGGTCAGGCTGCTCACCAGGCGACTGGTGCGGTATATCTCCTGGTAATTGACCTCGATTTCTTTATTATAGAACGACTTGCGGGTATACAAAGCCATGATGATCTCTTCCAGGGAGGCATTTCCCGCCCGCTCGCCAATGCCGTTGACCGCACATTCGATCTGCCTGGCACCACCCAACACTCCGGCCAGGGAGTTGGCCACGGCCATTCCCAAATCATCATGACAATGCACACTGATGATGGTATCCCCAATATTGGGCACCCGCTCTATAATGCTGCGGATGAACTGGCCGTAGTCTTCCGGCACGGCATAACCGGTAGTGTCGGGCAGGTTGACTACCTTGGCGCCAGCGTTAATGACCGCCTCCACCACCTGGGCCAGGTAGTCCAGGTCGCTGCGGGAGGCGTCTTCAGCCGAGAATTCCACGTCCGGACACAGGCTGCGGGCATAAGTCACTGCATCGATGGCCTGCTGCAAAGCATCCTCCCGCGAAGTCTGCAGTTTGTGCTTGAGGTGGATGTCGGATGTAGCCAGGAAGGTGTGGATACGCGGTCTTTCCGCATATTTAATTGCTTCCCAGCAACCGTGGATATCATTCCTGGAAGCCCGGCACAGACCAGCGATAACGGGGCCTTTTACCTTCTGGGCAATGGTTTTTACGGCCTGAAAATCTCCGGGAGAAGCAATGGGGAAGCCGGCTTCAATAATATCGACCCCCAGGCGGGCTAGCTGCTGGGCTATCTCCAACTTTTCATCCACATTCAGGCTAACCCCCGGCGACTGTTCGCCATCGCGCAGGGTGGTATCAAAAAGATAGATCCGGTTTTTTTCTCCCATAATAAACCTCCATAATAATTGTACTAATGAGA
>JAAZOA010000038.1 GCA_012798055.1 Syntrophomonadaceae bacterium
ATCGACATAGGTTTGGCGAAAAATGCCTTTCTTTTTGCGGGCGACCTGGCTCGGGTATCGGCCAACAAGGGCGCCAATATCGGTGATGTGCTGAAAAGCGGGCAGGATATCATGGTTCAGGTTAAAAAGGAAGCTTTTGCCGAAAAGGGAGCCCGGGTAACCGGAGACATCACTATCCCCGGCCATTTTCTGGTGTTACTCCCGTTTCAAAATGACGTTTCCATTTCCCGCAAAATCGTGGATGATCGCCGGCGGGAACACCTGCGCAGGCTTATCGAAAAAAACAAACCCGAGCGAGTGGGAATTATTCTGAGGACGGCCTGCCTGGAAGCGGAGGACCAGGAAATCATGGGCGAATTGGGGCGTCTGCTGGAGGTTTGGCAGGAACTTAAGTATCGCTACGATAAGGGCAAGGCTCCAGCCATGATCTACGAGGATGTGAATGTGCTTGACCGGGCTTTGCGAGATTATTGGCACAATGATATAAGCAAGATCATCGTCAACAGCCGCAAGGTAAAGGACAAAGTGGAACGCTTCATTAAAAACCAGGGGAATGGCTATACACTGAACATCCAATTTGAGCACGGCGCTTTATTCGAGAAATACGGACTGGAAAAAGACATCCGCAAAGCTTTGCGCCGCAAGGTCTGGCTGAAAAGCGGGGGGTATTTGATTTTCGACACAACTGAAGCCATGACGGTAATTGATGTCAACAGTGGCAAATACACTGGCAAGGCCGATTTTGAGGAAACCATTCATCGCTTGAACCTGGAAGCTGCGGTGGAGATCCCGCGTCAATTGAGGCTGCGCAGCATCGGGGGGATTATCCTGATCGACTTCATAGATATGCGGGAGCAGTGCCACCAGGATGAAGTTATCGCAGCCCTGCAACAAGAACTGGACAAAGACAAAGTCCATTCCCGAATTATAGGTATGACCGGGCTGGGTTTTGTAGAGATGACCCGAAAAAAATCTCGTTATGGCATTGCTCAGGTGTTCAATGACGAATGTTCCTATTGCCATGGGCGGGGATATACTATCAATATATTATCCCTGGCTTGCCAGGTTAAGAGACAGTTGGCCAACCTGGGGTACCTGGAAAACGATGAAATCGTTGCTGAACTGCATCCCCACCTGTTGGATTTCATTATGAAAGATGAAAAGAACCTGGCTTACATCGAGCATGTAACCGGCAAGAAAGTCAGGCTCAGTGCTAATTCCGGGGTCAAGCTGGAGGATTACCGGATCTTCGGAGCCTGACTGTTCTCGGCTGAGTTATACCAGACATTATCGCTGATCAACGACAGATTAACCTCAGCTGCTTGACGGGAGGCATAATCTGTGTTATTTTGTTAGTTGGTTGCACGTTTTTGCAACCGCACAGTCCGGGTCACTAAATGGCTTTGCCTACCTTGAGACTGGCGAGTCTAAAAAATGTGGAGGTGGGAAAATGTACGCAATTATTCAGACTGGTGGAAAACAATACCGGGTTCAGGAAGGCGATATCCTCAAGATCGAAAAATTGGAGGGAGAAGCCGGAGACAAATTGATCCTGGATCAGGTCCTGATGGTCAAAGATGACAATGGGACCAGAATCGGCACCCCGACCGTAAATGATGCTCAGGTGACTGTGGAGGTCATCGAGCAGGGCCGGGAGAAAAAAATCGTTGTCTATAAATACAAGCGCAGAAAAAACTATCGTCGCAAACAGGGCCATCGGCAGGCCTACACCAAGGTGATAGTTCAAAAAATTGAGGTTTAAGCAGGAGGTATCTAGATATGGCACATAAAAAGGGTGTAGGCAGTACCAGGAATGGCAGAGACAGCGAATCCAAACGCCTGGGGGTAAAAAGAGGCGATGGCCAGTTCGTGACTGCCGGCAACATACTGGTTAGGCAGCGGGGCACCAAGATTCACCCGGGTAACAACGTGATGATCGGTGGAGATGATACCCTGTTTTGTACAATCGACGGCAGGGTCAAATTCGAGAGAAAAGGCAAGAGTAAAAAACAGGTGAGCGTATATCCAGAAGAAACTGCCACCATGTAAACAATATTCATAAACCACGATTTGCCAACCCCTGGAACTATTCAGGGGTTTTTGTTATTATTAGCAATAACATGGGGGCGGTAAGCTTGGAAAGTGGACAAATGGCCGATTTATTGCGCAGGGTAAGACATGACTTTGCCAACCACCTGCAAGTGGTCAGCGGTTATCTGGATATCGGAAAACCTCAGCAGGCTAGGGATTACCTGCGCCAGGTGATCGGCGAAATGAATGCAGCCCGGATGGTTTTTGACCACCCCAGCAGTGAGGCGGCCTTGTATTTTTACCGGCAAATGCTCCAAGCCAGTGAGCTGGGGTTCAAATTGCACTTTCAAAACCTGGCTGCTGATGACTGGAAAATATTGGAGCTTCATAATGAGCCGCTCCACACTTTGAAAAAATTCAACCAAAGCCAAATGATGCACCGGGAAAATGATGATGTCCGCTTGAGTTTCGGATGTGATGAAAAGGGAGTAACCATGTGTTTCATCTTTCCAGGTCGGGAAGGTGAAGTTCATTTAATTAGGGTGGATAGGGAGTAGCTGGATGTTTATAGATCATGCCAAGATTTTTGTCAAAGGTGGGGATGGGGGCAACGGCTGCGTTGCTTTCCGGCGGGAAAAATATGTCCCCTTGGGAGGACCCGCAGGCGGAGACGGAGGCCGGGGCGGAAATGTGATATTTATTGCCGACGAAGGCATGAGCACTCTGATGGATTTCCAGTATCGCAAACATTTCAAAGCCAACCGGGGGCAACATGGAATGGGCAAGAACCAACACGGCGCCCGGGGAGATGACCTGGTGGTCAGAGTTCCGGCTGGGACTGTAGTGATCGATGATGACAGCGGGGAAACCATTGCCGATTTAACTACGGCTGGGCAGGAGGCAGTCATCGCCCGGGGAGGACGCGGCGGTAGAGGCAATGCCCGTTTTGCTACTGCCATACACAAAGCACCGTCAATGGCGGAAAATGGGGAACCGGGGGAAGAAAGGTGGATCCGCCTGGAACTCAAATTGCTGGCGGATGTGGGTTTGGTGGGATTTCCCAACGCGGGCAAATCGACTCTCATTTCCAGGGTTTCGGCGGCCCGTCCTAAGATCGCAGATTACCCATTCACTACCCTGGTTCCGCAGTTGGGGGTAGTATTGACCCGGGACAAACACTCCTTTGTTATCGCTGACATACCGGGATTGATTGAAGGTGCACATGCCGGAGCAGGATTGGGACACGAATTTCTTCGACACATCGAAAGAAACCGGGTCCTGCTCTTCATCCTGGATGCGGCTCAGGTCGACGGCCGCAGCGTACTTGAGGATTACCGGGTTTTGAGGTCCGAACTCGAGGCTTATCGACCGGAACTCGTGAATCGGCCCTATCTCATCGTCGCCAATAAAATGGATTTGCCCGAAGCCCAGGAAAACTTCAGGCGTCTACAGGAGTTGCATGGAGACAAGGTGATAGGCATTTCTGCTATAACCGGACAGGGCCTGTCCGAACTGATAGAAAAAACCTATGACCTGCTGCTTAGTGTTCCTGTAACCGAACACGTGGGGGAGTCGCGGGTAATGCGCAAATTTCAGGAAGAGGTACCATTTGTTATCGAAGTGATAGATGGAATATACCAGGTTTCAGGGAAACGCATCGAGAACCTGGTCAGTATGACCAATTTCGATCAGGAGGAATCCTTGCAGAGATTTCAGCGTACAACCGAAAGAATGGGATTGGATCAGGCGTTGAGGGCCAAAGGCATACGTCCTGGAGATACGGTGCGGATCAAAGATATGGAATTCGAATACAGCGAATGAGTTAAACCGTGTTCTCCTGCCCAGGGTGAGTACATCATTATTTGAAGACGGGGTGCAAAAGAAAGATGCGGGAACAATTCAAAAACTGCAGGAGAATCGTGGTTAAGGTAGGTACAAGCACTCTGACCCATGCCAATGGGCAACTCAACCTGGGGCGCATGGAACGCATAGTGCGTGAGCTAGCAGACCTCCACAATCAAGGTATGGAAGTGCTGCTGGTCTCGTCGGTGGCGATAGGCACCGGGGCCAATCGAATGGGCTTAAAGAGAGTCCCACGCACTCTGCCGGAAAAACAGGCTTTGGCAGCTATCGGCCAGGGCGCCCTGCTGCACATGTATGAGAAATTTTTTGCCGAATACGGCAAAACTGTAGCTCAAGTGCTGCTTACCAGGGAGGACCTGGATGAGAGGATGCGTTATCTCAATGCCACCAACACCCTGCTGGCAATCCTGAATATGAAAGTCATCCCAATCATCAACGAAAATGATACGGTAGTGGTGGAAGAAATCAAATTCGGCGACAATGATATGCTTTCTACGGTGGTAGCTGGCATCGTGGATGCTGATCTGTTGATAATCCTCTCAGATGTTGATGGCTTTTATGATATGGACCCGCGGGTGCATCCGGAAGCCCGCCTCTGCAGCGAGATCCATGAGATAACCGAGGAAATGGAGCATAATTCCACGAACCGGGGTATTGCATTTTCCAGCGGTGGTATGTACACAAAATTGAAGGGCGGCCAGATATGTATGGCTGCCGGAATACCGATGATAATTGCCAACAGCAAAGAAGAAAACGTGATCCGGAGAATAATTGCCGGGGAAAAAATCGGCACCCTTTTCGTGCCCCGCACCGAACGGATGCAGGCCCGCAAGAAATGGATCGCTTTCGGGACAGTCCTGCATGGAAAACTGAGGGTGGATGCCGGAGCGGCCAGCGCTCTGCTCAAAAAAGGCAAGAGCTTGCTGGCTTCA
The DNA here is from genome assembly GCA_012798055.1 of Syntrophomonadaceae bacterium. GTDB lineage: Bacteria > Bacillota > Syntrophomonadia > Syntrophomonadales > Syntrophomonadaceae > PHAA01. The sequence continues at coordinate 4,827 of JAAZOA010000038.1, forward strand.
GGCATTATCGAGGTCGAGGGCGACTTTGAGCGCGGCACAGTGGTAGCCGTGTTGACTGCCGATGGCGCGGAAATCGCCAGGGGGATGGCTAATTACAGCGGTGATGAGATAAGACGGATAGCCGGACGCAAATCCAGCGATATTGAGAAGATCCTGGGGGAAAAAGACTATGATGAGGTGATCCACCGCAACAATCTGTGGATCAAACATTGATGGAGGGATAGATAATGGATAATATTCAGGAGATGCTCATAAACCAAGGCCAGAAGGCCAGAAGAGCAGCCAGGTTTTTAGCCAATGCATCAACCTCAGTCAAAAACCAGGCGCTGCACCGCATGGCCGACCAGCTGGAAGCGGAGCAGGATGCAATAATGGCCGCCAACCAGCTTGACCTTGAACTGGGCCAGCAACAAGGTTTAAGTGCAGCCCTGCTGGAAAGGCTGACGCTGAATCCGGGACGCATCAAAGATATGGCTCAGGGGTTGCGGGATGTGGCGGCCTTGCCAGATCCGATAGGGGAGACCATCACAAGCAGCCGCAGGCCTAATGGGCTCGATATTAGACGGGTGCGGACTCCCATCGGCGTGATCGGCATAATATATGAATCACGCCCCAATGTGACCGCCGATGCTGCGGCTTTATGCTTGAAGTCCGGGAATGCCATCCTCTTGCGGGGGGGGGAAGAAGCCCTTAATTCCAACCGGGTCATAGCTCGCATAATTTCAGCAGCGGCGGCAGAGACCGGCATCCCGGAAGGGGCTATCCAACTGGTTGATAGCGAAGATCGGCAGGCGGCGGTATTTATGATGAAAATGCACCAATACCTGGATGTCCTGATCCCCCGAGGGGGCAAGGGTTTGAAACAAGCAGTGCTGGAAAATGCCATTGTGCCCATAATAATGACGGGTATGGGTAATTGCCATGTTTATGTGGATGAATTCGCCGACCTCAATAAAGCCCAGCCAATCGTTTTCAATGCCAAAGTGCAGAGGCCTTCGGTATGCAATGCAGCTGAAACCTTGCTGGTGCACCATAAAGTAGCAGCCCTGTTCCTGCCGGGTATGCTCAATGCACTTAAGGCAGCCGGGGTGGAAATCCGCGGTTGTGAAAAGACCCGTGAGATTGTGCCGGGGATAAAGGCTGCCAGTTCACAAGATTGGGAGGAAGAATACCTGGATCTTATCCTTGCAGTGAAGGTAGTAGCCCACCTGGATGAAGCCATTAACCACATCAACCAATACGGCACGGGACATAGTGAGGCCATAATCAGCGAGAATTACAGCTGTGTACGGCGCTTCCTGAATGAGGTTGATGCAGCGGCGGTATATGCCAATGCTTCAACTCGGTTCACCGATGGCGGAGAGTTCGGAATGGGTGCGGAGATGGGCATAAGCACCCAGAAATTGCATGCCCGAGGACCGATGGGGCTGAAGGAACTGACTACGACCAAGTTTATTATCCAGGGCGACGGACAGATACGATAGCCCGCCGACCGCCAACGCAATGTTGTGGTGGGCACTAGTTTTGTTTTTGGAAGGGTTTAAAGACCGGGAGGGCACGTCCCTCCCTTTTTATTGTGGCCAGGGTTACCGGCATATCTACCCTCACCTGATCGACGGCACACTCGATTATATTGGTGGGGATGCGGATTCCTTCGACCAGGTCCACCAGGGCATATATGTATGGAACCAGGTCCTTGAATTCAGGCAGGGCACTGACCCGCACCAGCGTGTAGCTGTGCACCCGGCCCTGACCGCTGGTCTGACGCCATTCCAGATTCTCCCTCGGGCAATAGGGGCAATGCCGACGCGGATAGAATACGTAGCGCTGGCAATGGCTGCAATATTGGAGCCAGAGACTGCCTTCTTCGATATGCTCCCAATAGGTCTGCTGATAATCCGTCATATTTATCCCCTCTCCAAAATCAAACAGCACTGGGTGCTCATGGTGCCGCCATTGCCATTAACCAAAGCCCGGCGGTTATTGCTTACCTGCCTCTGCCCAGCTTCTCCCCGCAATTGACGTACCGCCTCAATGACATGTGACATACCTCCGGCAAATGACGGCTGTCCGAAAGATAGCTGCCCCCCATGCGTATTGCAGGGCAGGTTGCCTTTATAGGTCAAATCGGTCCGTTCCACAAAACGACCCCCTTCACCCTTATGGCAGAAACCAAGATCTTCCAAACTTATCAGCACTGTAATGGTGTAACAATCATAGAGGGAGACCAAATCTATATCTTTTACGGTCAACTGAGCCATGCGAAAAGCCCGCTCTCCCGCAGCTTTGATAGCACTCGTTGTCAGGGACGGCGCATAAGCTATGGAATTATGAGTATAGGCTTCACCAAAGCCTCGCAGGATTACCGGGGTGTGGGCAGGTGCCCTGTGTGGCCCTTTATTGCCCACAATCACTGCGGCTGCCCCGCTACAGGGGCGCACTATTTCCAATAGGTGCAGGGGATCCACTACGATAGGTGAATCCAGGACCTGCTGGATGGACAGAGGCTGGCGATTGAAAAGGGCATCGGGATTCGCCAAGGCGTTGGTGCGCTGGTCCACTGCGATTTTGGCCAGTTGTTCAGCAGTGGTACCGTATTCATGCATATGGCGGCGGGCAATCATGGCATAACCTGAGTTGAATCCCATAGGTCCATAGGGCAATTCGTAGTCTATTTCGGCTTGCGACATTACCGCGGTTTTACCTTCCCGGGTATTAAAAACCTGCGGGTCCCAGATACCGCCGCTCAGGCACAGGCAGTAGCGGCAAAGCCCGGCCGCTACCATCAATGAGGCGCGGGCAATACAGCCGGCAGCACTGGCCCCGCCCAATTCAACCATGTTCATGAAAGTTGGCGACAACTGCAGATATTCAGCGACCTGGGAGGGCCAGAGAAAATAACTGTCCTCGCTGGGGGGACAGACCAGCAGTCCGTCGATGTCGCCTTTGTCAAGGCCAGCGTCCTGGATAGCCAGTACTGCAGCCCGGGCTAAGAGGTCGAGGCTGATCTGGCCTTTTACGTCCAGGGAAGGTTTCAACTCCCCGATACCGAGTATCACACTGTGCTCAGGTCTAAACATAGCTCACCACCTTAATCGGGTTTCCTGCAACCGGCTTATTCGATCACTTCCAGTTTATAGGCCGCTAATTTGCTAATGTCTTCCTCACCCAAAGTATATTCCCTGTCCAGCATCGTGCGCTGGGATGACTCGCCGCACAAGGGAGTAGACAGATAACGCAGGCCATTGTCGTTGACCATGGTAACGATAAGTCTCAAATCCGGGTATTTCTGGGATAATTTGCGAGCCGCAGCTACATTGGCTCCAGATGATACGCCACAGAAGATCCCCTCCTGCTGGGCTAGTTGCCGGGCTGTGGCTATACATTCGGCCGAGGAAACCAGGATCACACCATCTGCGTACTGCAGATCAAGTATCTCCGGTATTAACCCGTCGGCTATACCTTGTACCTGGTGCTGGCCGATTTTTCCTTTGGCCAATATGGGCGATTCAGCTGGTTCAGAGATAAATAATTTAATTTTGGGATTTTTTTCCTTGAGGAATTTTGCTGTGCCAGTAAAGGTTCCGCCTGTCCCCTGGCACATGATAAAAGCATCCACCTGGCCGGAACTCTGTTCCCATATTTCGGGACCGGTACCGGTATAATGAGCATCCAGGTTTTCCTGGCGTATAAACTGGCCGATCTCAAAAACCTGAGCGCCATAGTGTGCCTTGATCCGGGCTACTTCCTCCAGGACCAGGTCGACATCCGTTTCGGCTCCCGGAGTCAGCACCAAATCGGCGCCGTAAGCCCGTATGGTCTTCTTGCGTTCATCGCTCATGCCCTCCGGCATTACAATGATGACCCGGTAGCCCTTGCTGGCCCCAACCATACAGGTGGCTATGCCGGTATTGCCGGTAGTTCCTTCCAGCAGGATCATTCCAGGCTTGAGATCGCCGCGCTTTTCTGCCCGCTCCACGATCTCTTTGACCACCCGGTCCTTTAGACTGCCGCTGGGATTCACATATTCCAGCTTGACCGCGATTTTGCCCTTCAAGTCAGCGGCTATTTTGGGCAGGAGTATGAGCGGCGTATTGCCTACCGCCTCCAATACGCTGTTCAACATACGGGCATTCCTATTCCAATCCATTATCAGTCCTCCTCAAGTGGTTTGCTATTAATGCCTAATTGCGAGCGCACAATCATAATGTCCAGTCAGTGCCGAACATTAGGGGCCGCTTTATCGTATAAGTGGCGGTGGCCGGCATTTCCGAAATGAACAGAGGTTGCTGGTCTTGTGCCTGCTTATACAATTTGCGGATTTCTGCCCAGATGCTCGGCCGCAACCGGGGATCCCGGAGGCTCAGCCCCAGGATGCGCAATTTTTCTGCCCAAAGGTTATTGAGTTCTATCTCATAGTCGGTCAGTTCAGCGAAGAAATCTCGCCAAGCCTGGAGCTGCTCGATTTCCCACCAACCTATGCCGGCACACACGAAATGACGGCATATCGATTCACGCATCAATTGAGACAAAAGGCAGCCGCCTTCCTTGCTGTGAAAACGGCAGCGATAGCCAACCTCCTCAATCGTGTTGTTGACGGTGACTGAAGCATCCAGAACAGTCAGGCGTTCAAGGCTTAAAATATAATCCAGCAATTCTTTGTTGTGCTCCAGGAGATAAGCCATATCCGTAAGATAAAAAACAGGTGAATAATAACCGCAGCATCCCTTGTCATCCTGGCGGGGACATTCCCGGCAGAGATCCACCTCTATGTAACTGCGCAAGCCTTGATTATGGAAAACCAGGGTGATATCTTTGTCCATAGTCAGAATTAATCCTTCCCGCTGCGGATGGCGCCCTGCCGTCTGCAATTGCCGGTAATAGTCAGTCTAAATAAAAGCTTAAAGCATTTGCCCGGTTGATTCAATCTTTATAGTCGATTTGCATAATAACGTGACAATTAGTTATGATTAATCCAAGATTTTGGCAGCTCTTGGTTCCCCTGCATAAGGGAAAGAGCATGAATATGGGGTGGTTGGCAATGGCGAAAATCAAGAAGCTGGGGATAATGGGCGGCACGTTCGATCCCCTCCATTATGGGCATCTGCTGGCAGCAGAATGGGCCCGAGAAATCTGCCAATTGGATCAGGTGGCATTTGTGCCGGCTGCCCGCCCTCCTCACAAGCAACTGGACGCCGTGCTGGACGGTCAGCATCGCTATGCCATGGTCAAGCTAGGCATACGCGGCAACCCTTATTTCACAGCCTCGGCTGTTGAATTGCAGAGGCAGGGCCTGTCCTACACAGTTGAGACCGTGACTGCATATCTGGAGAGGTATCCGGGGGTAGAAATATATTTCATCCTGGGGATGGATGCACTGCTGCTTACCAGTACCTGGAAAGATGTGGACCACTTGGCTGGCCTATGCCAATTCATTGTGGCTACCCGCCCCGGTTATGCGATTGACCGAAATGCGGAGGATTTTCTGGGTGTTCCTGCAGCCCTATGGGAGAAAATCCGCTTCATAACCATACCGGGCATGAATATTTCCTCCAGCGGAATCCGGGCTCGGGTAGCGGAAGGAAAGACTATCAAATACCTGCTGCCCGGACCGGTGGAACAATATATTTACGAGCACCGCTTATACTTGCCCCGGGGGAACAAAGCATGATAAGCCAAGCCGAAGCTTTACAGCTGATCCGGGTGAAATTAAGCGACTCCCGCTGGCGACACTCCCTGGGGGTGGCCATGACGGCCCAGGGACTGGCCAGGCAGCATGGGGAAAACCCTGACCAGGCCTATTTAGCTGGGATTTTGCACGATTACGCCCGGGACCTGCCGGAGTCTGAACTGCTGGCTTTGGCCCGATGCCATAATTTAATCGAAGACGAGGTCGAGGTTCTGGTGCCTGATCTGCTGCATGCCAGGGTGGGCTCCTGGGCGCTGCGCCGGGAATTGGGTATTGATGACGAAGACTTATTGGCCGCAGTGGAATACCATACCCTGGGCTCAGAAAAAATGAGCAAACTGGCCAAGATAATCTTCCTGGCTGATATGATCGAACCAGGGCGCAGGCCTTATCCGGGGCTGGAGAATCTGCGCCGCTTATGTTCAGCCGATCTGGATAAGGCCATGCTGGTGGGCCTGGAGTCGACTATCAGTCACTGCCTCGAGCGGGGGAGACTGCTCCACCCGCTGACAGTGCGGGCCAGGAACGCCTTCCTGTTGGCCTGCCAGTCCCGGACCCCGCGCATGTAAAACCAGGGCGTGTTATAATAAGGCAAATCAATTAAAATTACCGGCTGGGAGGGTTATTATTGAGTGCCGAATCAGATTTGATGCAGATGATAGTTGAGGCCGCCCAGGAGGAAGATGCCTTGGACCTGGTCGTGCTGGATGTGAACGAAAAGACCATAATTGCAGATTATTTTGTGATCTGCAGCGGCCGCAACCTCAACCACATCCACACTATTGCGGAACACGTGGAGCAAAAACTCAAGGCGCAGGGCTATTGGCCGCTGCGGCGGGAAGGCTATGAAGAAGGGAAATGGGTCATACTCGACTATGCCTCCACTATCCTGCACATCTTCCGCCAACAGGAGAGGGATTATTACCAACTGGAAAACCTGTGGGCCGATGCACGCAAGGTTTCGGTTGAAAGGACCGATTAGCGGCCAGGCAGGAGGCCAGACACATATCGCAAGAAAAAAACCGGGCCAAAGCCCGGTTTATCTTTTTCTCCATGCCTGTCGCGAATCGCCTTGCTGGTCGGAAAACGGCCCGCAGGCTACTTCACGACTATATTTACAAGTTTGCCCGGTACTGTCACTATTTTGACAACTTGTTTCCCTGCAGTCATGCTCTTTATCTTAGGCCGAGCCAGTGCCAGTTCCTCGAGCAGCTTTGCGTCGATGCTGGCCGGTACTACCAGGTGGTCCCTGACTTTGCCGCCGATCAAGATCGCAATCTCCAGTTCGTCCTGCACCAGGGCGTCCGCTTCATAAGTAGGCCAGGGCTGGTGATAAATGCTGCCTTCGTGACCGGTGGCACTCCAAAGTTCTTCACAGATATGAGGTGTAAAAGGGCTAAGCAGCAGGATCATCATATCAACTGCTTCTTTTAGCACTGCCAGGTCCTGCTCGTCTTGTTCGCGGTATGAATTCAGCATATTGCTCAATTCCATAATCGCGCTGATAGCGGTATTGAAATTAAATCGTTCTTCTATGTCTTCGGTGACCTTTTTTATGGTCGCATGGGTTTTGAATCTCAGGCGGCGCGCTTCGGGAGTAAGCTCAGCAAAGGTGGTAGGCAGCTTGATGCCCCTGATGTCTTCGATGCAGTTGTAGACCAACCTCCATACTCGGTTCAGGAAACGAGATGATCCCTCTACGCCCTGGTCGCTCCATTCCAGATCCCTTTCCGGGGGAGAGGCGAAAAGGATAAACAGCCGGGCCGTATCTGCGCCAAAGGTATTGATTATTTCCTCCGGACTAACCACGTTGCCCTTGGACTTGGACATCTTGGATCCGTCTTTTAATACCATACCCTGGGTCAACAGATTGGTGAAGGGTTCTTCACACGACAACATGCCTATGTCATGGAGGAACATAGTGAAGAATCGCGAATACATCAGGTGCAGTATAGCATGCTCCACTCCGCCGATATACTGGTCTACCGGCATCCAATAATCTACAGCTTCTTTGCTGAATGGCAGGTCCGGATTGTGGGGATCACAGAAGCGATCGAAATACCAGGAAGAGCACACAAAGGTATCCATGGTGTCGGTCTCCCGCCGGGCAGGTTTCCCACAGAGCGGGCAGGTGGTCTTATAGAAGGTCTCTACATAATTCAGGGGTGATTCGCCGGAAGGCTTGAATTCGACATCTTCCGGGAGAAATACCGGCAATTCATGTTCAGGTACCGGGACCATGCCATGATCATCACAATAAATGATGGGAATCGGTGCCCCCCAATAGCGCTGACGTGATATGAGCCAGTCCCGCAGGCGGTAATTGATGGTGCCCTGCCCGAATCCCTGGGCCTCCATATAGGCTGTTATTTGTTTCTGACCCTCAGCTACGCTCAGCCCGTCATATGCTCCGGAGTTGACCATCTTGCCATCCCCTGTATAGGCGGCCTGCATCTCTTCGCCACAGGCTGGCGATTCTTCGGACTGTATTACTACCCGGATCGGCAGACCGTATTTACGGGCAAATTCGAAATCCCGGTCATCGTGCGCCGGCACAGCCATTATGGCTCCGGTGCCGTAGTCCATCAAAACATAGTTGGCGATCCAGATCGGGATCTCCTCGCCATTCATGGGATTGAGCGCGTAAGCTCCAGTGAAGACACCTTCTTTTTCGGTTTCGGTTGAAGTGCGATCGATTTCGCTCATGAACTGCATGCGGTGGACAAAGTCCTTAACCGCCTGCTCCTGAACGGTTCCAGCGGCAAGCTTTTCCACCAGCGGATGTTCAGGCGCCAATACCATGTAGGTTACTCCGAAAACGGTGTCGGCGCGGGTCGTAAAGACCGTGAGTATTTCCTGGCGGCCCACGATGGCCAGGTCGAATTGGCAGCCTTCGCTGCGGCCTATCCAGTTGCGCTGCATAGTTTTGACCTTATCCGGCCAGCCTTCTAAGATCTCCAAATTATCCAGCAAGCGCTCAGCGAAATCGGTTATTTTAAAGAACCACTGAGCCAGTTGGCGTTTTTCCACCACCGTTTCGCATCGCTCGCAGGCTCCGTCCACCACCTGTTCATTGGCCAGTACTGTTTGACAGGAAGGGCACCAGTTGACCGCGGCACTCTTCTTATAGGCCAGGTGCTTTTCGTATAATTTTAGGAACATCCACTGGGTGAACTTATAGTAATCCGGTTTGCAGCTGGCTATTTCCCGGTCCCAATCGTAGCTGATGCCCAGGGTTTTGAGCTGTACCTTCATGTTCTCGATATTGGCATAGGTCCACTGGGCTGGATGATGTCCGTGTTTGATAGCGGCATTCTCGGCCGGCAGTCCGAAGGCATCCCAACCCATGGGGTGTAAAACATTGAAGCCCTGCATGGTCTTGAAACGGGCAACCACATCACCTATGGCATAATTGCGGACATGTCCCATGTGTAGATTGCCGGATGGGTATGGGAACATTTCCAGGTTGTAATATTTGGGGCGCTCTGGTTCAGTAAATACCCGGAAGAAAGCCTGGTCTTCCCAAATTTTTTGCCATTTAGGCTCGATCGACTTGAAATTGTAGTTGCTCTCCATATTAACCTCCCTTAATAAACTTTCATTTTCATGCAATTGCTCTTGTTTTCGCAGTATTTCATTTTCATTAATGAAGCTAAATCCTCTTGGTTACTGCATCTTCTGCAATTTCAGGTGTTGACGGACATAGCTCAACAAACCGCGCTGATAATATATTTTCGGCCGTTGGGATTCCACACCAACTCCTGGCAGCAAACCTCCCATATCTTCCTGGGTCTTCGCCCTAAATTCCTTCGTCCTGCCTACCCAAGAGGTGGAACGTCAGTAATGCTCCTTCGCTGGGTCGATGCCCTGATGGAATAATTCAACCTGACTGTCCCGGCTCTTCATTTCCTTGGCTTCGATTCATTTTGGTTGTTTGGTTCTGTGAGCTGCTGCGGCTTAGGCAACTCTGAACCTAAATGATCTGTTCAGCTTACGCGGCTGCTTTCATTCCCCGTTCAATGTCGCCCAGCATCTTCTCTGCACTGTAGTCAGTTCCGGTTCTTAACAGG
>JAAZOA010000039.1 GCA_012798055.1 Syntrophomonadaceae bacterium
CAATATGGGCAGTATTTTGCGGAGTGGCTGGGCGCTGGGAATCGATGGCATCATGCTGGGGCGTGGATGCGTGGACCATCTCAGTCCCAAGGTGGTTCGAGCCTCAATGGGTGCCATTCTCAATGTTCCGATATTTGCCAATATTACTGCTCTGCACCTCGAACAGTTGCGTCAGCATGGCTACCTGTTCATGGCCACTGACCTGGATAAAGGTCAGGATTATGACTCGCTGGCTTTGACCGCGCCTCTTTTACTCATCTTTGGTAATGAAGCTGAAGGAGTGAGCGAAGACTTGAAACAACGCTGTCAGGCATTTATAAAAATACCCATGAATCCTCAGGTTGATTCTTTGAATGTAGCGGCAGCCTGTGCTATAATAATTGCTGAGATAGCGAGACAGTCACGGTTACGAACTTAACCACAGAAAACATCTTGCCGATATATGAGCAGTGGTAACCAGCTTCCGGAGGCTAAATGGAGGAAAAGCCAGTTATGCACAATGAAGCCGAAATCCTGTGGCAGCTTTTTGAAACATCGGGCTGTATCATTTTTTACATCATGTATAAGCGCCTAACCGAGCAATACGAGCAATAAAGCCAAAGGCGATGACCAGGACCAGTAACCTGCCCTATCTACTTCCAGGGAGGCCACACCACCGACTGAGAGTGCGGCCAAGCAAGAAGCAGGCGAATTCACCTGTGAGTCGAGGATTGAAATAGCAGTAGATCCAACCGGTAGCCACCGTTACAGGCATTGAGTGAATCGGACCTAGGCTCCGGTTAATTAGGGTGGTACCACGGAATAGTACTTTCGTCCCTTGGGATGAAAGTTCTTTTATTTTTTCTGCAAATGCACGTGGGCAGATGGAACTTAATCCAATATTCGAATAAATCGGTAAGAGGAGGATAGGAAAATGATAGAGCGACTGAACCTGATTAAAAACGATGCTGAAAAAGAAATTGCGGTGGCCAGCAGTTTTGAAGCTTTGAATGAGATCAAAGTAAGGATTTTGGGACGCAAAGGTAAGATGACGCAGATACTCAGGGGACTGAAAGACCTGGCAGGAGAGGAAAGGGCAGAGGCTGGAAAAACCGCCAATGAGGTTAAAAACCAGCTGGAGAATCTTATCGAAACCAAAACGGCAGAGCTTAAACAAGCTGAACTGGATAAGCGTTTGCAGAGCGAAAAGATCGACGTCACACTGCCGGGGTTGCCCTTGCCGGTGGGAGGTATACATCCGATCAGCAGGGTTACCGATGAAATAAAGGCCATTTTCACTGGCATGGGCTTCGCTGTAGCTGAAGGACCGGAGATTGAGACCGATTATTATAATTTCGAAGCCCTTAATATACCCCATGATCACCCAGCCCGGGATATGCAGGATTCTTTTTATATCACGGAACAGATGCTTCTTAGAACTCATACGTCTCCGGTTCAGGTCCGTACCATGGAAAAAATGGCGCCACAAATCCCAGTCAAGATAATCGTCCCGGGCAAAGTCTACCGCAAAGATGATGATGCCACTCATTCCCCGATGTTCAATCAGGTGGAGGGACTGTTAATCGATGAAAATATTACTTTTGCCAACCTTAAAGGTATTCTTATGCTTTTTGCACAAAAAGTCTTTGGGGAACAGGTCAAGGTCAGATATCGGCCCAGTTTCTTCCCCTTTACTGAACCGAGTGCAGAGATGGACATCTCCTGTGTCAATTGCCAGGGGGGAGGCTGCCGGGTGTGCTCCTACACGGGCTGGCTGGAGATATTGGGAGCGGGGATGGTCAATCCCCGGGTGCTGCAGTTCGGAGGCTACGATCCTGAGAAGGTGACCGGCTTCGCCTTCGGAATGGGCATTGAACGGATTGCCATGCTCAAATTTGGCATCAATGACCTGCGCCTCTTTTATGACAATGATAAACGTTTCCTGACCCAATTTTAGGAGGTGAAAAGATGGGAGTTTCGGTAAACTGGTTAAAAGAATATGTAAGCTTCGATTGGAGTCCAGAGGAACTGGCCCACCGCCTGACCATGGCCGGGATCGCCATTGAAGGTGTGGAACATGTGGAAGGGGACAGCCTGCTGGAACTAGACCTGACCCCTAACCGGGGCGACTGTCTGGGTATGATAAACCTGGCCCGGGAAATAGCGGCTTTAAACCATTCTGATATTGCTATTCCTGTGATTGAGCTGGTGGAAGGCCAAAACCGGACAGAAGATGAAATCAAGATCGAAATAAAGGCTCCAGACCTTTGCCCCCGATACACCGCCCGGGTGATCCGAAACGTTAAGGTAGGGGACTCCCCTGCCTGGATACAGTCCAGGCTGATGGGGGCAGGGATACGTCCGATCAACAATATCGTGGATATTACCAATTATGTAATGCTAGAATGTAATCAACCCTTGCATGCGTTTGACTATGACCTGCTGGGCCCAGCTAAAAAGATAGTGGTGAGAAGGGCCAATCAGGGTGAATGCATCACCACCCTCGATGACGTTGCCAGGGAACTCGACCGCGATATGCTTCTGATTACCGATGATGGGCGCCCGGTGGCCCTGGCTGGCATTATGGGCGGGCAGAATACCCAAATAAATGAAAAAACGGTCAATGTTTTATTGGAGTCAGCCTGTTTCAAAGGTACCGGCATACGCAGGACTGCTCGCAAATTGGCTTTGCGCAGTGATTCATCGGTTAGGTTCGAAAAAGGGATAGACATCAATGGCGTAATTTATGCGTCCAACCGGGCAGCGGCCCTAATGGCAAAATACGGAGGGGGAGAAGTTTCAGCCGGCATATGCGACTGTTATCCGGATCCGCAGCCTTTGTCCAAAATCTCCCTGCGGCCGGAGAGGGTCAACTATCTGCTGGGCACTGAATTAAGCCCTGCCCAGATACAAAATTATCTCAATGACCTGAAATTGGAGTGGCAGATAGAAAATGGCGCCTTGCTGGTGACAATTCCTTCCTATCGGCCCGACATCGAGATGGAGGCAGACCTGATCGAGGAGGTAGCCCGCCTTCATGGCTACGAAAATATTCCGGCAACGCTGCCTTGTGGTGATACCACTCAAGGCGGACTGGATCCGTTTCAGAAATTCAAGGATCAGGTCAAGCAACTTATGGCCAATCAATTTTATGAGATAATTACTTACAGTTTTGTGAGTCCCCGATATTTTGACATGCTGATGCTGCCGCCAGACAGCAAGTTCCGGCAGGTGGTCAGGGTAGCCAATCCTCTATCCGAGGAACAGAGCATTATGAGGCCATTGCTGTTGCCAGGTATGTTGGAGACTGTCAGCCGCAATTTGGCCCGGAAGAACACCAACCTGGCCTTCTTTGAAATGGGTTCAGTTTTTCATCCCCTGGGCGAGGAGCTGCCCTTGGGGGTTCTCAAATTGGGGGCTATCGTGGCTGGGAGCACTGATCCAAACTGGCTGAAATTAAATCTGAATCTGGATTACTATTATCTCAAGGGAAGCCTGGAGAACCTGTTCAGCAAATTGGGAGTTGAAGACGTTGGCTGGGAGGAAACCCAAGAGCCCTCCTTCCATCCGGGTAGAACAGCCAGAATAGTCAGCCAGGGCATACAACTGGGCATAATAGGGGAAATCCATCCCCTGGTGAGGCAGCAATTTGACATTAGGCCACGGACCTGTGCATTCGAGCTGGATATGGAAAATCTATATGCTTGTTCCAGACCGAAGGTCATGATGTCGGCCATAACTCGCTACCCCGCAGTAGAAAGGGATCTGGCAATGGTTGCCAAGCAGGAGGTGCAAGCAGCCCGAGCTGTGGACATAATCAAGGAATTTGGCGGGGATTTGCTCGCCAAGGTTCAGGTATTTGACATCTATACGGGAGAACAGGTGGCTCCTGGCCATAAAAGCATGGCTTTCAACCTGACCTTCCAATCCGACCAACGCACATTGACCGAGTCGGAAGTGAACGAACGGATGGAATTGATCCGGGAGGGCCTACGGACCAGATTACAAGCCAATTTCCGTTGACGATAAAGGAACGCCAAGATTGGAATCGGGCGGAAGCAAGAGCCCAAACATGAGAGGAGAGGAACTGGATGACTGAGCCGATCATTGACAGGAATAATGTCGCCATCCAGGTGAAGGGATTAGGCTCTTTCGACGTAGCTAAAGGGACGGTCACTGCGGACTTCATTGCCATGATTCAAAACCAGTGGCCTCATCCTATCGTGGCCGCCATCGTCTTCAACACCCTCCGGGATCTGAATTATGTCCTTACTACGGATTGCGAGCTGGAGCCAGTGGACACCTCCACTGAAGCGGGGCTCAGGATTTATCGTCGCAGTGCGAGTTTCCTACTGATAAAAGCCTGCCACGATCTGTATCCCGAGCGCACCTTGATGATTAAACACACCCTCTCCAATGGCTTATACTGTGAATTTCTCAAGGAGGAGACCACCGACATCGAAATTGAAGCCATTCAGAATCGGATGCGTGAATTGGTCCGGCGCGATCTCCCCATAAAGCGCTACCTGGTCACCAAAGAGCAGGCTATTCACATTTTTGCCGCCCAGGGCCAGCAGGACAAGGTTGGGCTGCTGGAATTTCGTGATAAGGATGCAGTGCATGTCTATGAACTTGATGATTATCGCGAGTATTTCTACGGGTATATGGTAAAGAATACCGGTCTGCTGGACAAATTCCGGGTACTCTATCATTCTCCGGGCCTGGTGCTGAGGACTCCGGAGATTGACGATCTGGAACTGGTGAAACCATTTCGCGAACAGAAAAAACTGGCAATGATCCACCAGGAAGCCAAGAAGTGGGCGGAAATGCTGCAGACCCCTCATTTGGCGGCCCTCAATGGGTTTATTGCCCGGGGAGAAGTCGACGAGATAATCCAGATAAACGAGGCTCTCCATGAAAAGAAGATTGCCTACATCGCCGATACTATCTGCAGCAATCCCAACGCCCGGGTGGTGCTTATTTCGGGTCCGTCCTCATCCGGGAAGAGCACCTTCGCGCGCCGGCTCTTGATCCAACTGCGGGTGAACGGACGCCGCCCGGTATCCATATCGCTGGACAACTATTTTGTCGACCGAGTTGATACTCCCATCGACAGCAGCGGGGAATATGATTTCGAGGCTCTCGAAGCTTTAAAGTTGGAACTATTCAATGATCATCTGCTGCGGCTTTTGGCGGGGGAGGAAGTGGAAATACCTATTTACAACTTCCGCACGGGTTATAGTGAGCCCCGGGGAATGCTGGTGAAAGTACCGCCTGAAGAACCCATAGTCATTGAAGGAATCCACGGGCTGAACGACCGTTTGACCTGGAAGATTCCAATGAGCAGTAAATACAAGATATACATCAGCGCCTTGACCCAATTGAATCTCGACTACAGCAATCGGATACCTACCACCGACAGCCGCCTGATCCGCAGGATGGTCAGGGACAGCCGGACCCGTGGCTATTCTGCGTTGAATACCATCAAACGTTGGCCCTCGGTAAGAGCCGGTGAAGAAAAAAACATATTCCCGTTCCAGGAGAACGCGGATGTGATGTTCAATTCCTCCCTGGTTTACGAACTGGCAGTATTGCGGGCTTATGCCGAACCTCTGCTGCAGGATATAAGCAATCGTTATCCCGAACACGTGGAGGCCCGGCGTTTATTGCGATTCCTGAGTTATTTCCGGACTCTGCCCTCGGCCAATGTGCCCCCCAATTCCATTCTGCGCGAGTTTATAGGTGGGAGTTGGTTTAACGTATAGATTGCCGTCCGAACCTGGATGCGAAGTATACAAGATACTTGGCGAAATCGGTTGCTTGTGGGATTTTCAATCATTATATTGTTATTAAAGAAGGATTTGTCTGAGACTCCTTCTGCCGAAAAGGACAAAGATGTCCTCGTCATTACCTGGCGAGGACTTTTTTTTGGATTGAATAGCAATGGCCCAGCCGTTGCCATGGACAAGCAACCAATATGTCAAATGAGTCCAGATAGAGAGGCGAGGTGGTC
>JAAZOA010000004.1 GCA_012798055.1 Syntrophomonadaceae bacterium
AATAACATATCACAAAATCAAAAAAAGTCACTCCGCTATAACGCAAGAACAGCTTCATTACCAGCTTTTCAGGGCAAATAAAAACCACCCACCGATAAAATTCATTTTATCAATAGATGGTAGATAATCTGGTGGAGGCGGGGGGAATCGAACCCCCGTCCGAAAGAAAGACCAGAAGAGCTTCTCCGAGCGCATTCCGCGTTTTGGTTTTCGCCAACCGGGCGCCCACGGACAGGCTCCCTTCGGCTATCCCCGATAGCTTTCCCCTTAAAGCCCCTCGAGAAAGAAGGCTTCAGGGTATCTCACTGTGTGACGCCCCGCACTAACCCGCGAGAATGGCTAGCCGGACGAGCAGCCCTTAGGCTGCTAGTGCGAAGTTTTCTTCGGCAGTTATAGTTTTTCCACCTTTTTTAAGAGCTGGCGGCAACTCTGCTCGCTACTCAACCCATCTTGTCCCCCGTCGAAACCATTGCGCACCCTTATAAAAATAGAGATAAAAAGTGAAATGGTCAACAGTTGCAAGCCTTGCTTAATTTTTGTTTACTATGCTTCGTTCTCCCTGTTTTTCATGACCCTTTCGATCTTGCGTTTGGCATCCCGTTCGGCAATATCCTGGCGCTTGTCGTAGAGCTTCTTGCCCACTGCCACTGCCAGGTCCATCTTGGCCAGCCCCTCCTTGAAGAAGACCTTGAGCGGGATCAAGGTATAGCCCTTTTCCCGCTGCAGAACCTGGAGCTTCCTGATTTCAGCTTTATGCAGGAGCAGCTTTTTAGGCCTTTTGGGGTCGTGGTTGAACTGGTTGCCCTGTTCATATGGGCTGATATGGAAATTGTTGACCCATACCTCACCATCCTTGACCACTGCATAGGCATCCTGCAGATTACCTTTGCCCCCCCGCAGGGATTTTACCTCGGTGCCCACCAGGGCAAGGCCAGCCTCGTAAACGCCTTCGATATGATATTCATGGCGGGCCCGGCGGTTCTCCACCGCTATCTTGATGCCCTTTTTCTCCTTCATCTCAAAAACCCCGATAAATAAACCCTCGCTCGGACCAGCTTGTCCCGAGCCAGGGCTTCAAACAACAGTTCTGCCCTATCAGTATAGAGGACAAACGCCCCTCAGTCAAGGGCTTGCCCCTCTTCATCCTATCCATCCTTAAGCTAATTCGAAATCGATCCGGGCTGCATCCAGGTCAACTTTGGTCAGGATCACCTGTATCTCGTCGCCTATGGAGTATTTCTTCCCGCCATGACGTCCCACCAGGGTATAGGCCCGGTCATTGAACTCGTAATAATCGTCTTCCATAGTCGAAACATGCACCAAACCCTCAACGGTGTTGGGGAGCTCCACGAACAAACCGAAAGAGGTCACCGATGAGATGCGGGCAGTGAATTCCTGGCCCAGGAATTGCTTCATATACTGGCATTTCTTCATATCGACCAGGTCTCGCTCAGCCTCTTCGGCCTTGATCTCCTGGATCGACGAATGCTCGCCCATTAGAGCTATCTTTTTCTCCAGGACCGCCTTTTTCTTGGACTTGGCCCCCTCCTCCAGCAAGATGCGCAGGCTGCGGTGCACCACCAGATCAGGGTAACGCCGGATAGGACTGGTGAAATGGCAATAGAACTTGGATGCCAATCCAAAATGCCCTAAAGTTTGGGGGGCATAGCGGGCATGCTTCATGGACCGCAAGAGCATCAGGGAAATGGTCCGCTCACCCGGGCTGCCTTTGATCTCGTGGAGAATCTTCTGAAAGGCCTTGGGATTGATGCGGGTCTCCGGTATCTTATGGGCAAACACCCCCAGCACATTATTGAGCCGGTTCAGGGACTCGCCTTCCGGTTTTTCATGTACCCGGTACAGAGCTGGCATACCCCGCTTATGAAGGTGCTCGGCCACCACCTCATTGGCTTTGATCATGAAATCCTCGATCAGGTTCTCTCCCGGACCCATCGCACGGGGCTTGATCTCCAGGGGGAAGCCGGTATCATCAACTATCACCTTGGCCTCCGGAAAATCGAAATCCAGGGCTCCGCGCTCCATCCGCTCCTGGCGCAGTTTTAGCGCCAATTCGTGCATGAGGTAAAAGTCTTGTGCCAGTTCGCTGTATCGCTCGAGCATGTATTGGTCTTTGTCCCGCAAAATAGCATTTACGGCCGTGTAGGTCATACGCTCCTTGACATGGATGACCGACGGGTATATCTCATATTTGCGCACCGCTCCGGACTCGGAGAGGTCCATAACACAGCTCATGGCCAGACGGTCTACCCGGGCATTGAGGCTGCATATGCCATTTGATAGTTCCGGTGGGAGCATAGGCAGGACCCGGTCCACCAGGTATACACTGGTGCCC
>JAAZOA010000005.1 GCA_012798055.1 Syntrophomonadaceae bacterium
ACGATGCCGCCAACCACCAGTATCCCAGTTCGGTGGGCCTGCTTGAATACCGCCAGGCTGTGGCCGAGTGGTATATGCGCCGCTTTGGAGTCGAACTGGATCCAAAAACAGAGGTGGTTTCATTATTGGGGTCCAAAGAAGGTATCGCCCATATTTCTTTCGCCTACCTGGATCCCGGTGACATAAACCTGGTGCCTGATCCAGGTTATCCGGTCTATAGTATCGGCACCCTGCTGGCTGGCGGGAAATCGCACATCATGCCTTTGAAGGCCGAGAACCGTTATCTGCCGGTACTGGAAGACATACCTGCAGCGATTGCCCGGCAGGCTAAAATTATGTTTATCAATTACCCCAACAATCCCATCGGTGCGGTGGCTGACCTGGAATTCTACTCCCGGGTGGTGGAATTCGCCCGCCACTATGATATCCTGGTATGCCATGATGCCGCCTATTCGGAAATGTCTTACGACGGGATCAAACCACCCAGTTTTCTCCAAGTACCCGGAGCCAAAGACGTAGGCATAGAATTCCATTCCCTTTCCAAGACATATAACATGACCGGCTGGAGAATTGGTTGGGCATGCGGCAACCAGGAGGCCATCGAGGTCCTGGGGCGCATCAAATCCAATATCGATTCAGGAGTATTCCAGGCGATCCAATATGCAGCTATCGAGGCCCTGCGGGGACCCCAGGAATGTGTTGCCCAGGCTAATGCCATATACAGTGAGCGTCGCGCTGTGGCTATGGCAGGACTGGAGAGGATGGGCTGGAAGGTGACCCCGCCCCAGGCGAGTTTTTATTTCTGGGCTCCGGTGCCGAAAGGATATACGTCCGCATCCTTTGCCGAACTGGTGCTGGAAAAGACCGGGGTGATAATAACCCCCGGCAACGGATATGGAGAGTACGGAGAGGGATTTTTCAGAATAGCCCTTACGGTTAGCAAAGAGAGGCTTGAGGAAGCCTTCGAACGGATGTACGATGCATTAGGAAAGGTGGACTTTTAGATGGTCAAGAGTATGACCGGTTTTGGGCGCAGCCAGATAAACGCCCAGGGATATGAAGTAACCTGCGAGTTGAAGAGCTTTAACCATCGCTTTTTTGACCTTCATACCCGTATCTCGCGCCGCTACGGTTATTTAGAGGACCGGATCAAGGATGAACTCAAGAAAAATCTTAATCGAGGCAGAATTGAAATCAGCATCAATATTGAGAAAACACAAGGAAAAGCTAGAAATATCACGGTTGACAAAGGTCTGGCGATGGCTTATTATGAATCTCTGAAGGATTTGGCTGGAAATCTCAATATTTCTCCGGATTTCGCGCTTATGGATATATTCCGGCTCCCTGACGTTTTCAATTTGGCCGATGCAGAAGAAGACCCGGAGGTCATTTGGGAAGTAATGAAAGAAGCTTTGGAAGAAGCCTTGGGGTCGCTAATGGAAATGCGCCGTAAAGAAGGGGAGAATCTCAGCCAGGATATCCTGGCCAGGAATGGGTATATCCTCTCAGCGGTCAACCTCCTGGAGAAAAGATCACCGCAAGTAGCCGCGGAATACCGGGAGAAGCTGCGCAGTCGGATAGCCGATATGCTGGGGAATGTCAACATAGACGAAAACAGATTGCTGCAGGAAGCGGCCGTATTCGCCGATAAATCCAGTATAACCGAGGAAATCGTTAGGTTGAAGAGCCATGTCAAACACCTGGAAGAGCTGATGCAATCTCCTGAGGCGGTTGGAAGGAAATGCGATTTCCTGGTGCAGGAGATGTTCAGGGAGATCAATACCATTGCCTCCAAGGCCAATGATATCGAGATGAGCCAGATAGTGGTGGAAGTGAAGGCTGAGTTGGAAAAAGTCAGGGAACAACTGCAAAACATTGAATAGAACATTGAATAGAAGAGGAGGTGGCCTGGGTAATTCCGGGAATGAATGGACATTAAATTGGTAAATATCGGATTTGGCAACATAGTTGCCGCGCATCGCATAGTAGCCATCGTAAGTCCGGAGTCAGCGCCCATAAAGAGGATAATTCAGGAAGCCAGGGATAAAGGGGTCTTAGTCGATGCAACCTATGGCCGGCGTACCAGGGCCGTCATCGTGGTAGACAGCGGTCATGTCATTTTATCAGCAGTCCAGCCTGAAACAGTAGCCAACCGGTTAGGGTCCAAAGAGTCAGTCAACGAAGATGTTTGATTAGATGAAAGTGTGATGGATGGATGGTCAGAAAAGGCATTCTGTTCGTTGTTTCTGGTTCGTCTGGGGTCGGCAAAGGCACTATCAATAAAGCGGTGCTGGAAAAAGTAAGCGACATAAGGATGTCCGTTTCCGCTACGACCCGCCCCAAGCGGGAAGGGGAAGTTGAGGGCAGGGACTATTTTTTCGTCAGCCCCGACGAGTTCGCAGCCAGGGTTAAGAATGGAGATTTTCTCGAGTATGCCAAGGTCTATTCCCATATGTATGGTACCCCCAGGCAATTTGTCGAGGAGAATATGCAAAAAGGTTATGATCTTTTGCTGGAGATAGATATTCAGGGGGCGATGAAGGTTAAAGAACAGATGCCCCAGGGTGTCTTCATTTTCATCCAGCCCCCCAGCCGGGAAGTCCTGGCCCAGAGGATCCATGGCCGGGGCAAAGACTCCATGGACAGCATTCGAGCCCGTCTGGCAGCATATGAGCAGGAGATGGCCATGAGGAAACACTACGATTATGTGGTAGTCAATGATGATCTGGAAGAAGCTGTTTATAAAGTTCAAGCTATCATTGTTGCCGAACGTTGCAGGGTCAGAATTTAATGTAAGGAGTGGTAGATTTGATTCCACCTTCAACCCGGGACTTGATCAATATCGGACAGAGCAAGTATGCAGTAGTGGTCGCCGCTGCCCAGAGGGCGCGTGTCCTTTCCGACAAGAGAAAAAATGACGAAAATTATCGTCTTTCCAGCATGGTGACTGAGGCCCTGGATGACATCATCAATTCAAGAGTGACTATCGTTACCAGGTCCTCGGACCAGGACCAAAGGGTGAAATGACATGGCCAAGACAGTGGGTATCGGCATCACCGGCGGCATCGCAGCTTACAAGATAGCGGACCTGGTCAGCCGTCTCAAGAAAGACGGTCATGAAGTCATAGTGATGATGACCGCGGCAGCCACAAATTTCATCACCCCCCTGACCATGAAAACCTTGTCAGGGCGGGAGGTTTTGACCGATCTTTGGAACGAGGCCCAGGGTTTCAATGTTCAGCACATCGATGTAGCCGAACAATTGGATCTGCTGGTGATCGCCCCAGCTACGGCCAACTTTATTGCCAAAATGGCTCACGGGCTTGGTGACGATCTGCTTTCAACTGTAGTGCTGGCTAATACAGCTCCGGTTCTGGTGGTCCCTTCGATGAATACGAATATGTTTGAGAATCGCATAGTCCAGAACAATATTGCTATCCTCCAGGATTATGGGTATCATTTCCTGGAACCGGGCAGCGGGCACCTGGCCTGCGGAACCGCCGGCAGGGGAAGGTTGCCGGAGGTACAGGATATTCTGCACCGGATAGAAGAACTCCTGAGTCCCAAACAGGACCTGAAAAACAAGCGTATCATGGTCAATGCCGGCTCCACCCGCGAAGATATCGATCCGGTCCGGTTCATAACCAATCGCAGTACCGGCAAGATGGGGTACGCCTTGGCCAGAGAAGCTCTGTCCCGGGGGGCGGAGGTTATTCTGGTGAGCGGCCCCTCGCAGCTGGCAGTGCCGGTTGGAGTAAGGTTCATACCAGTCCGCAGCGCCCAGGAAATGTGTGAAGAGATGTTGAAGTACCAAGCTGACTGTGATATTATCATTGGTGCGGCCGCGGTAGGCGACTTCAGAGTCGCCAGGGTGGCCGGTCAAAAAATCAAGAAAACCGAAGACAAAACACGCCAGGTGGTTCTCGAATTGGTGGAGAATCCCGACATACTGAAAGAGCTTGGCAAGCGCAAAACCGAGCATATGATCATGGTTGGATTCGCTGCGGAAACCGAGAATGTCCTGGAGAATGCAAAGAAAAAATTGCTGAGCAAGAATCTGGACCTGATCGTGGCCA
The DNA here is from genome assembly GCA_012798055.1 of Syntrophomonadaceae bacterium. GTDB lineage: Bacteria > Bacillota > Syntrophomonadia > Syntrophomonadales > Syntrophomonadaceae > PHAA01. The sequence continues at coordinate 4,077 of JAAZOA010000005.1, forward strand.
ATGATGTTACGGTTGAAGAGGCCGGGTTTGCTGCCGACACCAATGTGGTGACCCTGATTGACAGGGCAGGTTCGTGCCGGCCGCTGCCGAAAATGAGCAAAGACGAAGTTGCTGCAGCCATAATTGACAGCGTTGTCGCACTTTTATAACGTTCCAGGTGGGGAAAGGGAGGATTGAATTGACCAGAAAATTATTTACTTCCGAATCAGTAACTGAAGGTCATCCGGATAAGATGGCCGACCAGATTTCTGATGCTATTCTAGATGCGATTATCAGCCAGGATCCATATGCCAGGGTGGCAGCTGAGACACTGGTTGCGACTGGTATGGTGCTGGTAGCGGGGCAGATCACCACCGACTGTTATGTGGATATCCCCAAAATAGTCCGCAGCACAGTACGGGAGATAGGCTACACCAGGGCGAAATACGGATTCGATGACGAGACCTGTGCGGTTTTGACCTCTATTGATGAGCAATCGCCAGATATCGCCTTGGGTGTAAACCAGGCCTTGGAAGCCAAAACTGGCACGAAATCCAAGAATATATACGATGCCACCGGGGCTGGAGACCAGGGCATGATGTTCGGTTATGCCACCAATGAGACTGAGGATTATATGCCGCTCTCAGCTCACCTGGCCAACACAATGGCCCTGCGGTTGGCCCAGGTCAGGAAACAGGGTATAATAAGATACCTGCGTCCCGACGGCAAGACCCAGGTCACCGTTGAATACGAGGGCAGCAAACCCAAACGGGTCGATACAATAGTGGTATCAGCCCAACACCATCCCGACGTGCCCCATGAGACTATAGAAAAAGACATCATTGAACATGTGGTCAAGTTCATCGTTCCGGCTGAAATGCTGGATGAGAACACCAAATATTATATCAATCCTACCGGGCGGTTTGCGATTGGCGGCCCCCAGAGTGACACCGGGCTGACAGGCCGCAAGATCATAGTCGATACCTACGGGGGAATGGCCCGGCACGGGGGTGGATGTTTATCCGGCAAAGACCCGACCAAAGTCGACCGTTCAGCCTGCTATGCGGCCCGTTATGTGGCCAAAAACCTGGTGGCAGCTGGCGTAGCTGAACGCTTGGAGATCCAGGTGGCTTATGCCATCGGAGTTGCCCATCCCATTTCCATTTCGGTGGAATGTTTCAATACCAACACCGTACCTGAGCAGAAGATTGTGGGACTGGTCAAGGAGCATTTCGATCTGCGGCCGGCGGCCATCATCCATGACCTGGACCTGCGGAGGCCGATTTATAAGAAGACTGCATCTTACGGTCACTTTGGCCGCAAGGACCATGATTTCACCTGGGAGCGGCTGGATAAAGTCCAGGCAATCCGCGCCTCACTGGGTTGGTAGCTCTGGTAGGCGGACAGGGCATAGTCTTCCAAAGGGCGGGATTATCCCGCCCTTTCAATTATTCAAGGATTGTCCGAGCAGGCACCTGGCATGTCGGTGACCAAAAAAGGGGAAAACCATGTTTTGCGTGGATGTGACAGTCAATATACCCGCCAGGCAATTGAGCAGCCGCTATACTTATGCGGTACCAAGGCAATGGCTGGATGAAATCGCAGTGGGCAAAAGGGTCTGGGTGGATTTCAGGGGGCAAGGGACCGAAGGCTATATTGTCAGCCTGCCCAGACCCTGCGAAGATGCGGAAGTGAAGCCCTTGCAGAAAATACTGGACACTGCCCCCATTTTGGACGAACACCTGCTGCAATTGGCCCAGTGGATGAGTGAAAATTATTTCTGCCCTATGGCTGTCATTTTAAATCTCATGGTCCCCAGAGGGCTCCATAAAAACAAAGCTAAAGTGGTGATCCCTGCCATTTTCCCCCATGAGTTCGACCTGCTGGTGTCCCAGGGAAAAATCCTGAACCGCGGGTTTTTTGCCAGGCTATGGGAACAGGGCGAATTAGCCTGGAGCGAGGCTCATAAATGGTCCGAGCCGCAGGAACTGGCGGAGTACGAGAAGCAAGGGTTTATCATTTGTCCCGAGGTATATCGCCCAATTAAAGTACCTAAACCAAACGCCATTTACCGCCTAACCCGAGTAGTCCCTGAAGCGGAGCTGGCCGAAATGAAGCGCTGGGCCCCGCGCCAGGCGGAAGTGATCGAGATCCTTTCTGCTTCTCAAGATGTTGATGGTGAACAATTGGCCAGGGAAACAGCCTCGCATGCTTTAAAAACACTTATCAAAAAGGGTATTGTGGAAGCAAATCCACCTGGGACAGTGGTTTTGGAAACCGGATGGAACATGAGCCCCGAACAGGAAATGGCAGTTGCGCAAGTGAAAAAAGCCATGGAATGCGGCCAATATGCGGAAATGCTCCTGTTCGGAGTCACTGGCAGCGGCAAGACCGAGGTCTATTTGCGGGCAGCCCAACTGGCTCTGGCTGCTGGCAGGGGAGTCATCGTGCTGGTTCCTGAGATCGCTTTGACTAGGCAGCTGGTAGAGGTATTCGCTGCCCGGATCGAGGGACTGGCTGTCCTGCACAGTGGCATGTCAGATGGAGAGCGCTTTGCGGAATGGAAACGTATCAAGGAGGGACAGGCCAGACTGGTGCTGGGAGCCAGGTCCGCCGTATTTGCCCCTGTCTCGGAACTGGGGCTGATCATTATAGATGAGGAACAGGAAGGCACTTTCAAGCAGGAAGAATGGCCCCGTTATCATGCCAGGGAGGTTGCCGAGAAGCGGGCCAGGCTATCAGATGCAGTGTTGCTGGCAGGCAGTGCGACTCCGGCCCTGGAAACCTATAATAAGACTGCATTGGGCGAGTCGAAACTGCTGGTACTCCAGGAAAGGGTCGGTGGAGGACGATTACCCCACATAACCATAGAAGACCTGCGCCAGTCCTTCAAGGGACAGAGGCGAGGCATGATTTCCCCTAATCTGCGGGACAAAATCTCTATGAACCTATGCCGGGGAGAACAGATAATTCTCTTCATCAACCGGCGCGGCTATGCTCCGGTGACACTATGCTGGGATTGCGGGCAGATCAGGTTATGCCCCACATGTTCAGTGGGAATGACCCATCACCGGGATATTGGCTATGATGTATGCCATTACTGCAATCGCCGCTTGCCGCCGCTCAGAACCTGCTCCTATTGCGGGAGCAGCCACTTGCAGCATGTTGGCATGGGAACCCAAAGAGTCGAAGAGGAAATCAGGCAGTTGTTCCCTGAAGCCCGCATAGAGCGATTGGACCTGGACAGCAGTCGCAGGAAGGGAGCCCAGCAGTCGATACTGACCAGGATGAAGGAAAAACAGATAGACATCCTGATCGGGACCCAGATGATCGCAAAGGGTTTGGATTTCCCGGGTGTTTCGCTGGTCGGGGTGGTGGATGCAGATGCCATGTTGAATATCCCCGATTTTCGCAGTGGAGAAAGGTGTTTCCAATTGCTGGTGCAAGCGGCGGGGCGAGCGGGTCGTGGAGAAATACCTGGCGAAGTGGTAATACAGACCTATAATCCTGATCACCCGGTGATAAGCATGGCCGCCGCCCA
>JAAZOA010000040.1 GCA_012798055.1 Syntrophomonadaceae bacterium
AGGGTCTTTAAAATCAAAGGCCAGAAGATATTCATCAGCAATGGCGACAACAACTTCGCCGAAAACATCGTGCACCTGTTCCTGGCCAGGGTGGACGGAGCCAAGCCTGGCACCGGAGGTATATCATTGTTCGTCGTCCCTAAATACTGGATCAATGATGACGGCAGCTTCGAATTCAATGACGTGGTGGCTACCGGAATCGAACACAAAATGGGTATGCACGGCAACCCGACCGTATCCCTGAGTTTTGGCGACAATGACGGCTGCCGCGGTTATCTCTTGGGCAGAAACCCGCTGGAACACGATGGCAAGGGTGACGGCATGGCCCTGATGTTCAAGATGATGAACGAAGAGCGACTGGTGTGCGGGATCCTGTCCATAAGCGTGATCGCTAACGCCTACCACAATGCCCACGAGTACGCCATGACCAGGATTCAGGGCACTCCTTTCACCAACCCCAAGAAGGGCAGAGTCCCTATAGTCGAGCACGAGGACATTAGGAGAGCCCTCCTGAGATGTAAAGCCATCACCGAGGCTTGCCGGGCCATAACCTATAAAGGCTACTTCAATATCGATGTCAATCACTGGGATCCGGATGCCGATGAAAGAAAGAAAGCTGAAGATGAACTGGCGGTGCTCATCCCGCTGGCCAAGGCCTACTGCAGTGAAATATCCTGGGACCTGGTGGGCACCGAGGCCATTCAGATCTACGGTGGATACGGGTATATTTCCGATTATCCCTGCGAAAAGCTGGCCCGCGACACCAAGATCAACACCCTCTATGAGGGCACCACTTATATCCAGGCCATGGACCTGGTAGGCCGGAAATGGGGACTGGAAAAGGGTGCGGTGTTCGCCCGCTGTATGCAGGACAACCAGGCTTTCTACGAGGCTAACAAAGAAACCCCGGGCTTTGAGAAGGAATTTGCCCAGCTGGGTAAGGCTCTCGAGGCTTATGGAGAAATTCAGAAAACCATGGCTTACTTTGCCCAGGACGATGAAAAACGCGGCCTTATCCCCACCTTTGCCAAAAGGGTGCTTATGGCCACCGCTGAGATGATTGGCGGAAAACTACTGCTGGAGCAGGCCCTGCTGGCCGACCGGAAAGCTAAAGAACTGGGGCCGGAGCACTATGACTACAAGTTCTACCAGGGCAAGGTCCTCTCCGCCAGGTATTACCTGCTAAATGAAGTACCCCACGTAGCCAACCTGGCGGAAATCGTGAAGCTGGCAGACACCTCGGTCCTGAAGATCGACAGCGACTATTTCGTATACTAAAAGCCTGAAAAAATTAAGACGGCGGGGAGAGAAGGGCTATTACCACTCCCCGCCGGTGATGGCAAGGAAGGAGAACTTTAAAATGGAGTTCACATTAAGTAAAGAGCAGCTTCTCATCCAGAAAATGGCCAGTGACTTTTGCGAAAAGAGCCTGGCGCCCCTGGCAGAACAGATAGACCGGGACAACCAGATCCCGGCGGAAATCATAGCCGGACTGGGGGAACTGGACCTTTTCGGGCTGCCCTTCAAAGAGGAGTACGGCGGAGCCGAAGCTGGATACGATTGTTACGTTTTGGCCATGGAACAGCTGGGCAAGGTATCCAGCGGTCCGGCCATAACCATATCGGTAAATTGCCTGGGCCTGGGTGCCATAGACAAATTCGGCACCCCTGAGCAAAAAGCCAAATACATGCCCAAAGCCTGCCGCGGAGAGCATCTGGCTTCCTTTGCCTTTACCGAACCGGGTACCGGCTCAGATCCCAAACAGATCACCACCCGGGCGGTCAAAGAGGGCGACCATTATGTAATCAACGGCACCAAGCGCTTCATAAGCAACGCCGACTATTTAGGGCCAATGGTGGTTTTTGCCACCGACGATGAGAGCGGCAAACCCACTGCTTTTATAGTCGAGAAATTCTGCGCAGGCTACTCCATCTCGGAGCCCTGGCACAAGATCGGCTACCGGGGCGGAAACCTGCTAGACGTTTATTTCAAAGATGTGAAAGTTCCGGCCGAGAACGTGCTGGGCAAAGTCGGCGGCGGCTTCCCGGTACTCACCTACGGGATTGCTTTCGGAAAAGTCGGCATCAGCTCCGTGGCTTTAGGCGGAATCCTGGCCGCATTCGAGGCCGCGGCCAAATACGCCAAGGAAAAAACCCACCGAGGCGAACCTATTGCCAAATTCCAGGCCATACAGCTCAGGATCGCTGATCTGGCCATGAAATATGAAGCCTGCCGCTGGCTGACTTATCGCTTGGGCTGCCTGGCCAATGATGCCAAGGACCCCATGCTGTTCGCCAAAGAGGCAGCCCTGACCAAGACCTTCGTCTGTGACAACTACGTGGAGGCGGCGCGGATAGCCGTAGATGTACACGGCTCTTACGGATTGATGAATGATTACCTGGTGACCCGCCTTTACCGTGACGCCATTCTCGGCCCCCAGGTAGAAGGGGTCGCGGATATGCAGAAGATGATCGTGGCCGGAGTGGTCCTGAACTCCTAGGAGGTTAACGCCATGAGCCAAGCAAGCACTTTTGATGTCATAGTGGTGGGGGCCGGCCTGGCCGGTCTCGCGGCCGCTTACACCATGGCCCGGGAAGGGCTGGAAGTCCTGGTGCTGGAAAGAGGTGAATACCCCGGCTCCAAGAACGTGACCGGCGGGCGTCTATACCTCAATCCCATCCGGGACATGTTCCCTGACCTGTGGGCCAAGGCCCCCTTGGAGAGGCATATCGCCCATGAAGAGGTATGCCTGCTGGACACCGAAGGGGCGGTCACGGTCAGGTATGACGGTGCAGAACTGGGAACCCAACCTTATCAGAGCTACAGCATTTTGCGCGCGAAATTCGACAAGTGGCTGGGCAAACAGGCGGAACGCCAGGGTGCCATGATCGTCACCAAAAGCCGGGTCGACGAAGTCCTCTTCGAAAATGGGGCTGTGGTCGGGATGCGGGCAGGCGGGGAAGAACTGCGGACTAATGTGGTCATTGCCGCTGACGGAGTGCTTTCTTTCATCGCCGAAAAGGCCGGACTGAGGGAGCCCTTCAAGGCCCATGATTTTGCAGTCGGATTAAAAGAGATCATCGAGCTGCCCCGAGAGACCCTGGAAGCCCGCTTCAACCTGCAGGGGGATGAAGGAGTGGCCCGGTTGTATATGGGCGATGTCACCAAGGGAAAATTCGGGGGCGGATTCCTGTATACCAACAAAGAAAGCATCAGTCTGGGGATTGTCGCAGGGATCGAGGCTTTGAACGAGGCTCCGAGTACAATTGCAGCCTCCCAGATGCTGGAGGAGTTCAAGCTGCGCCCCGAAGTGGCCCGGCTGATCGCCGGCGGCGAGACTGCCGAATATTCAGCCCACGTTATACCGGAAGGCGGCCTCCATGCCTTCGGCAAGTTCTTCGGCAGCGGCATCCTGGTGGCAGGAGACGCGGCGGGTTTTTCCATGAATATAGGGGTGACGGTGCGGGGGATGGAATATGCCCTGGCCTCCGGGTACCTGGCGGCCCAGGCGGTGATCCGGGCCAAGCAGAAGGAGGACTACAGTGCCGCGGCCCTGTCCGAATACGAACGGCTGCTCAAAGAGAGTTTCGTGATGAAGGACTTCGAAAATTTCAAGGACTCGCTCCATGCCCTGGAGAATCCGCGCCTCTTCACTTACTACCCGCGCCTGGCGGGGGATGTGATGCGCGACTTGTATGAAATACCTGCCGGCCCGAAAGCGCGGATATTCCCCACGATCAGGAAATACTTTTCGGTGGGTGAGTTATGGGGCATGGGCCGGGATATGTGGAGGCTGATGAAGATATGAGCAACCCTCTCGGTTTAAAAGCCAAGCTCGGACTGGATGTATTCAAACATGACAAAGAACCCCATATAACCATTAAAGCCGGGATGGCCGGTGACCAGCGCCTGAAAAAAGCCATAATCGTATGCCCGGCTGGCCTATACAGCGAAAATGCCCAGGGAGAAGTGGAACTAACCATCGATGGCTGCCTGGAATGCGGCACCTGCCTCCTGGCCTGCGGCAGCGAGGTCCTGGGGTGGCAGTATCCCAACGGCGGAGCAGGCGTGCAGTTCCGCTTCGGTTAAGCCGGGCGGCTGAAATTGACGTTGAAACCAAAACATGGAGGAAGATATCATGAATATTGTGGTAGCCATGAAACAGATACCCGATTTGCAGCAAATCAGGATGAGAAACCGGCAGCCGTCTCTGGACGGAGTGCCTTATGCCCTGGGTTTGATCGATAAAAATGCCCTGGAAGCCGGCCTGCAACTAAAGGAACAGAGCGGCGGCAAAGTCATCCTGGTCTCGGTGGGCAATGAAGAAGTGGAAGAGACTATGAAAGAGGCCCTGGCCGCCGGCGCCGATGAAGCCTATCTGGTCCTGGATGATGACCTGGCTGACCTGGAGAGTTCCCAGACCGCCGTGGCGTTGGCGGAACTGATCAAGAAGATCGATGATGTAGGCGTCGTGATCTTCGGTGAAGGCAGTGGCGACAACTACTCTGGACAGGTGGGCCCCAGGGTAGCCGAAATCCTCGGCCTTCCCCAGGTTGGCTGCGCCAGTCATATAGAGGTTAATGGAGCGACCGCCAGGGTCACACGGTCCCTGGAGAACGCGGATGAGATACTGGAGGCAGAGCTGCCCATGGTAGTGACCGTACTGGGGGATATCAACGAACCCCGGATACCATCGGTGACCCAAATACTGAAGGCCGGGAAAAAGCCCAAGCAAATATTCGCAGGGAGCGACCTGGAGATCGGGTTGGCGGGGAGAGCTGTCAGCACCATAAGCAACCTGGCGCCGGAAAATGCCCGCAAAAGGGTGGCGGTGGGGAGTGTCGACGAACTGATAAGCGTCTTGCGGGCCGAAGGATTTGTGGGGAGGTAGGAAAATGGCAGCGATACTCGTATATAGTGACCATGAGAAACTGGCTCCGGAACTTTTAACCGCTGCCCGGCTGCTGGCCGGGGGCAAGGGCACAGGAATAAAAGCCGTGGCCATCAACAATGCAGCCCTGGCTCAGGATTTAGCCGGGCGGGGAGCCGAAACCTGTCTCATCAACGACGCAGCCATACTGGCAGCCGATACGGCAGCGGTTGCTTCAGCCCTATGCCAGGCCGCGGAAAAACTCGATGCTGCCATAGTCCTGCTGTCCTCCGACCGGAGGGGCAAGGAACTGGCGGGTCGTCTGGCGCAGAAGTTAGGAGCCGGAAGCCTGGCCGATGTGAGCGGGCTGAAGGCAGAAGACGGAAAGGTCCAGTGTACCAGAAATACCCTGGGGGGAGCCACAGTAGCTGTTCAGCAGATAGAGACCGATAAAGCGGTCATCGCCCTGGCTGCCCGTTCTTTCGAAGCAGCACCCCAGCAAGCCGGCGGCAAGGTGTCCGAACTGGCGGTTGCAGCCACAGCGCCTTCGGTCAGATTGATCGAGACTAGGAGCAAGGCGAGCGAGGCAGTCGATCTGCAGGCAGCCGAAGTCCTGGTGATAGTGGGCCAGGGTGTGGGAAAAGAAGACTTCCCGGTGGCAGAAAAGATAGCCAAGATATTGGGCGGTGAGATCGCTTGCTCCAAACCGGTGGCCACTGATAAAAAATGGCTGCCTGAGGACAGGATCATAGGATTATCGGGCAAGAAGTGCAAGCCCCAGTTAGCCCTCATATTCGGAGTATCAGGCCAGGTCCAGTTTACGGTTGGAATCAGGGATGCCAGTACCGTTGTGGCGGTTAACAACGACGAGAACGCTTTTATGCTGCAGATGGCCGATTATGCTATGGTGGCTGATGCCAAAGAGGTATTGGAGGAACTGAACCGGGCTTTAGGATAACCGGAGGGCCCCCGCCCAGATAAGTAAATTAATCCCTTGTGCTGCCCGAACCCTATTTGGTATAGTTGCAGCAAATCATCAGGCTTTCAGTCAGGGGGAACAGGGTTGCATTACGAAGAGCTCACCAAGGCTCAGCTTATCGGCGAATTGATGGCATTGCGCCAGAAGGTCGAAGAGCTCCAGAGCAACAAGGGGATAGCCCTCAACGAATCACAGCAGCAGATGGAGCAGGTCATCGAACTCCTGCCTGACGCCACCCTGGTCATCAATATGCGGGGAGAGGTGGTCTTTTGGAACAAGGCCATGCAGGAAATGACCGGCGTCCCCAAAGATGAGATCATCGGCAAAGGTGACTACGAATACGCCCTCCCATTCTACGGCTATCGGCGTCCCATCCTTATTGACATGGTCCTCATGTCGGAACGGGAATACAGCGAAATCAAGGACAAATATGATTTTATCGGGCAGGAAGAGAGCAACCTCTCCGGGGAAGTCTATGTCCCCAACACGTATGGGGGAAAAGGGGCCTACCTGTGGGGTTATGCTTCACTGCTATATGATCGCCAGGGCCGGGTATACGGAGCCATCCAGTCCATCCGTGATATTTCCGACCGCAAGCAGGCAGAAATGGCGTTGCGGCATGCGGAAGAGCGGTTTGGTAAGGCTTTCATGGTCAGCCCCATCCCCATGGCCATCTCCGAACAGAAGAACGGGATCTACCTGGACGTCAACGACAGTTTCCTGCAGGCCACCGGTTACTCTCGCCAGGAGATGATCGGCGCATCCTCGCTGGACCTGAAGTTCTGGGTCGACGCCACCCAGAGGGATGAAATACTGCAGCTCCTGCAAAACGGCGAAAAAGTTAGAAACCGGGAAATCAAGTATCACACCAGCCAGGGGCAGGAGAGACTCGCTCTATTGTCCATGGAAGCCATACTCATCAACAAGACCGCCTGCCTGGTGACCATGTTCCTGGACATCACTGAACACCGCCAGATGGAAAAAGACATCGCCCGATTGGACCGGCTGAACCTTATCGGGGAGATGGCAGCCAGCATCGGCCATGAGATCAGGAATCCCATGACCGCTGTGCGCGGATTCATCCAGCTGTTGAACGAACGGGAACGCAACCCGCAGGATAAGGCCTATTTCGACATCATGCTGGAAGAACTGGACCGGGCCAATGAGATCATCTCCGAATATCTGCGTATGGCCCGGGATAAGATCGTGCACCTGCGCCCCCACAGCCTGGACCAGGTAGTCAGGGCCATCGCCCCGATGCTGGAAGCCGACGCCAATTACCGGGGCATGACCATCGAGTTGAACCTGGGCAATCCGCCCCG
>JAAZOA010000041.1 GCA_012798055.1 Syntrophomonadaceae bacterium
AATATATCCAGGTACAGCGAACAAGAATGAGGAGGGAGATCAGCATGCGGATAATACTCACCGGAGGAGGAACAGGGGGCCATGTTTACCCGGCTCTGGCTATCGCGGAGGAGATCAGGCGCAGGCATCCGGAAGCCGAATTCCTTTATGTAGGTACTGAGCAAGGATTGGAAAGCCAAATTGTGCCGCCTACCGGAATCGAGCTGAGGACTATTGATATCTCCGGAATTGATCGTTCCTCCATGCTTAAGGCCACCCAGGCCCTTATGAAATCGGCCCTGGGTTTTCTCCAGGCTCGCGAGATCATCAAGGATTTTCGCCCCGACATTATTGTCGGAACTGGTGGGTATGTCTCTTTCCCGGTGGTGCTGTCCGGGGCCTTTATGGACACCAAGACGATCATCCATGAACAAAATGCCATGCCAGGTCTGGCCAATCGCAATCTGGCCAAGTTGGTCGACCGGGTGCTGATCACTTTCGAAGAATCCAGGAAATACCTGGATTCAGCCAAGGTCGTATTAACGGGGATGCCGGTGCGGCCGCAAATCATGAATTTGGAGCGCCGCAATTTCCTGGCCGGAAAGGGAAGTGAGAGGTTCACCGTGCTGGCCTTCGGAGGGAGCCGGGGGGCTGACAGTATCAACCAGGCTATGATCCCGGTGATCGACCGCTACCGAAATACCGATATAGGATTTATCTGGATAACAGGTGAAACTCATTATGAAGCTATGCAGGAGGCACTGGTCAGGAAGGTTGGAACCCAGCCGCTTAAGTGCCACCTGGAAATGGCGCCCTACATGGTTAATATCGAAGTTGCACTGGCCGTAGCCGACTTGGCGGTTTGCAGGGCTGGAGCCGGAACCATATGCGAATTGGAGTTGCTGGGGCTGCCTGCCATTTTCATCCCCTATCCTTACGCAGCTGACAATCATCAGGAGAAGAACGCCCAGGCTTTGGTAGAAAAGGGAGCGGCAGAAATGATAATCGATGAATTCCTGGATGGGGACAGCCTTTATAAGCGGGTTGAGGGATTGCGCCAGGATCCGCAGCGGGTTCTAAATATGGGGAAAAACATGATTAAAGAAGCTCGTCCCCAAGCTCTGCAGGAAATAGTGGACCAGGTCCTGGGCTTACTTAACTAAAAAGTTATCGGCCCAGTCAAAGGCCTCTGCAGGTTGGTTGCAGCCTTAGAGTGCTCGGGACCGATCTAAAAGGAAAAAGGATAAAGGAGACTAAGGTATGACTATACGACCGGCAAGGTGGATACATATGGTGGGAATCGGTGGAGCCGGAATGAGCGGGATTGCCAGGGTTCTGCGCGAACAGGGCGAAAGGGTCAGCGGCTCAGACCTCCATCTCAACGGTGTTACCGACCAATTGAGCCAGATCGGGGTGGAGATATTTGAAGGGCATAGAGCCTCCAATCTCCAGCCGGACATTGACCTGGTAGTCATATCGTCGGCTATACCTGCCAGCAATGAGGAAGTGCGGGCAGCCGCAGACCTGAAGATCCCGGTTATCAAGAGAGGCCAGATGCTGGCCCGGATGGTGAACGGCAAAAAGGGTTTGGCGGTTGCGGGAGCCCACGGTAAAACCACAACTACCTCGATGCTTTATACTGCTTTGGCAGGCAGCGGCCTGGACCCGTCTTTCATAGTCGGCGGGGAGATCCAGGGGACACAGCTAAACGCTCACCTGGGCCGGGACGACTATTTTGTCGTCGAAGCTGATGAAAGCGATGCCTCCTTTCTGGGAATACAACCCTATGCAGCCATTGTCACCAATATCGAAAACGACCATCTCGATTTCTACAAGTCGATGGAGCGGATCAAGGACGCCTTCAGCCAGTTTTTGAATCAAGTTCACCCCGAAGGTTTTGCCGTGCTATATGGAGCAGATCCAGCTATTCAGTCGATCAAGGATGGGCTGCATACCCGGGTGCTACTTTATGGGGAGAACAGTGCTTGCGACTATTATCTCCTGGAATGGAGTCCGCTGGGATTGGGCTCCACTTTTGATGTTTATCGTCGCGGAGATAAATTCGGCAAGATGACTCTATCCGTACCAGGCAAACACAATGCCCTGAATGCCCTGGCGGTTACGGCGGTGGCCCTGGAATTAGGCTTGGATTTCCAGGCTGTAGGAGCTGCATTGCATAAATTTCCCGGAGCCAAGCGACGCTTTCAAATCGTATACGCTGACCAGGATATTGCTATTGTTGACGATTATGCCCACCATCCGACTGAGATCCAGGCAACTATCACCGCAGCCCGCCAGGTGCATCCGGGCAGATTGCTGGTGGTTTTTCAGCCGCATCGCTATACCCGAACCCAGCTGCTGGCCCAACAATTCGGGACCTGCTTTAAAGACGCTGATTTGGTTATCATTACCGATGTCTATTCAGCCGGGGAAAATCCTCTTCCGGGGATAAGCGGGGAATTGGTCTACCAGGCAGCCCGGGAGGCAGGGTGCAACGCGATTTACATCCCTGCGGTGGAAGACAGCCGGGGATACCTGGAATCTCTTTTACAGACTGGCGATATGCTGATCACAATGGGGGCCGGCGATGTATGGAAAATAGGTGCACATATGGCGGCTGCCAGGAGAGTAGCCCAGTCCAAATATTGAGGCGGGGGTGTCGGGATGGAAAGGCTTCTGGTCAGAGGAGGGAAAGGACTCCAGGGTGAAGTCAAGATAAGCGGGTCCAAGAACGCTATCTTGCCTATCATGGCAGCTAGTCTGATGAGCTCTGGTGAAATAGTACTCAAAGGTGTTCCCTGCCTGGAAGACATCAATGTGATGTCTGAAGCCCTAACTATCTTAGGTTGCGGCGTCAAAAGAGAACAGGATGCATTGATTATACGGGGCGGAAATGTCGACCATTTTGAGCTGCCTGAGTGGATTTCCAGGCGCATGCGGGCGTCCAACCTGGTCATGGGAGCATTGCTGGCCCGCTTGAAGTATTCCCGGATAGGTTTGCCGGGAGGATGTGCGATCGGTTCCCGACCCATGGACCTTCATATCAAAGGGTTTCGGGCCCTGGGCTATGAAATCAAAGAAGAACATGGATTGCTGGAGGGGAAGGCGGTAATGAGTCCCCGGGCCCAGCAGGAAACCATGCTGGATGTACCCAGTGTGGGCGCAACAGAGAACATCATGATGGCTGCGGCCATGACGCCT
>JAAZOA010000006.1 GCA_012798055.1 Syntrophomonadaceae bacterium
AGTACCCGCAGTGTGGCATCAGCGGGCGAGCACCGAGGCAGAGCCGTTCCCGGAAGGCCGCAACCTTAGCCGTGGAGCGATAGCGGAACATCAGAAGTACCCGCAGGGTGCGAACATCCGCGCACAAAATGGCGCAGCCCGCGCGGGTGCGCCTTTCAGGCACTACCGATGTTCGCACGGCTCACGGATTAAGGTTGGCGCAGAAAGGGCAGCCTGGAGGGAAGGGCGGAGCTGGACTAGCCCCAACTTACGATAAAACGAAGTTATGTTGAGCGTAGCGTCCCTTCAGGGCTACATAACTCTCTTTTATCGGATGGTGGGGCGGTTTGGGATCGTCAGGAACGGTGAGCGTCTAACCTAGCAGCGAGGACAGTGTACCGAGAGCGGAGCGTTTTAGCGCAGCCGGTACTCTGTCCACGTAGGAAAGACTAAGCGGAAGGCTCTGGGCGGAGGGCCGCGAACATCCGCGCATCATGATGGCGCAGCCTGCGCGGGTGAGCGCCAAAAGGGCAGTCCGGAGCCCAGGGCCGGAGCGGATCAGGGGCGCAGTCCCGACGCGCGCGCAGCTGGGCGGCGGGGCGTGCCCCGGTGCATTGAGCCTGCAACAAGCATCACCTCTTACCGGGGGGCAATCCAGGCCACAGAGGGAAAATAAAGTTCAATGAAAAGACCGCCTATATCAAAATATGACTTGAATTTCTGAAATATAAATATTATGACGATTAAGCAGGAATATTATAACAAAAATAGAAGTTCCCTAATAACAACGGTGAATAATACTTAATCACATTTATAATTATTTGGGAATGTTGAGAGGATCGATATTATGGCAATAGATAGGAATAAAACAGAGTCACTAATTAAGCAAATTAATGATCTTTTTGATACTATTCCAGTAAATGACCCCTCGATCAAACAATGGGTCAAGGATAAAGTAATGGGCGCTGCGTTAAAGGATATCGAAGAATTTATTAATAATAGTCGTAGCCCTCGCATGTTGATTTTGGGACGAAGCGGACACGGTAAATCATCACTTATAAATGCACTGTGTAACCAAAAAGTTGCAGAAGCAGAGGATCCAGTACGTCCAAATTCTTCAGAAGCAATACCATATCACATAACATTTCCTGAAAAATTTTCTTCCTGGGACATTATTGATACTCGAGGATTCTTTGAATCAACATCACCATCAGGTGCTGCAGATAAAAATGCCGAAGATGCGTTGTTGGATGCTGTAGCTAAATATAAGCCTGATGTTTTAATGCATATTATAGCTGCCAAGGAAGTACGGAATCTTGAAAATGACTTAAAGCTTTTTTCAAGTCTTAAACCTGAGTTTCAGAAGTTAAATAGTGGAAAGATGATCCCAACTATTGTTTGCGTCAATCAAGTAGATGTTTTTGGTTCCAAAAAATGGCCTCCAGAGGAGCACCCCAAAAAGGCGGGTGAAATATTGGAGCTTCTAGACTATTTTTGCAAAGATATAATAAAAGTTCCTTGTGAGAAACTTGATAATAATGATCCTTTGAAAGGTTTCAAGCTTGATTATTCAGACAATAATCCTTACATAAGCGTAATCCCTATCTGTTGCTTTTGGGATGCCGATGATGACTATCGCTGGAATATCAATACTTTGTATGATTATATCGGCAATACTCTTCCGGATGAGGCGTTGTTTGATTTTTTTCAGGCAGCAGGGAGACGTGAAGGTTTAAAGAAATTATCTTCTGGAATGATCAATCGTTTCACAGCCGCAGCCGGTTTAATAGGTGCTTCTCCGATCCCTTTTGCGGATATCGCCCTATTGATACCCCTGCAATTAATGATGATAGCAATAATTGGTGGTCTTTCATGTCGCAGCTTATCAATGCAAACGGCAAATGAATATCTTGCTGCTGCAGGTGTTGATTTAGCCGGAGGATATTTAGCTAAACAGCTGGCAAGACAGCTATTGAAGTTTGTGCCAGGACCTGGCGATGCAATATCGGCTGGAATTGCCGGCTCAACTACTTATGGGATTGGTAAAGCGGCTGAGGCTTATTTTTTTAAGGAATAATGACATGAATGCTTTTCAAATACTTCAAATTATATTAATACGCATTTTGATGTTGTTTATTAGGATATTATATAAAACGATATCATATATTACCCACGCGTTCCCGGGTCGTCCCCCCCAACCTTAACTCCCTCGCACATTACAACAATACGAAATAATGACCGATAGCCGATCTGTCCTCTAAATGTTAGTGCGGTTGGTGGAAAAGAGTGTGCTGCGTCGCATCCGGTAGCGCACAATCGATTAATGCATAGAGCTGCTCCTCCACCCCCCTGCTGAAGCGCAGAGCCCCTCATTTTGCTGCCTCGTATGCGGTGCCATCCCCTTCCGGGCTTCAGGTAGTTGAACTGGAAGTTCGATTCCTCACTAAAATTCTCGCTATATCAATTGGGAAGGAACGCCTTTATTTTCCTCTGTCCAGCGCAGATAGGTCCAGTACAGTATCGCCGGATCGATCTGGTATTTTGCGCTTATAGTATCGAATCGATATCTGATTAAATGAAAGGCAATCGGAAATGGCACAAAGAAAGCCTCCATAATCTGGTCCAGTTCTGAACAGGCCTTAAACCTTATGTCGGGATCAATTTGCAGTACTCCCAGCAGGACCTCCTCATTGCTTAATCGGCTGCCTGTGCAACCGCGAGCCGCATTGGCGTAATGCTCTAATGACATTATGAAACACTCCTTTCCTTTCAGGTAACTGATTCTATGAAAGGGAAAGTTTTCCTTCACAAAAATTTCACTATTATCCGACAAAAACCGGAAGAATGTGCATTAATAGTTTATCGTCTGTAGTGCTTCAGCTACTGAAATGTTGATTCTCATCGGTTAAAATCGCATAGGAACTGCCATCTGTTATGATTACAATGTTACCGTTAAGATCAGTACGATAAATTTTTACCCCCTTAGTCTGTAGCCTGTCCAGTATGTCTGTTTCCGGATGTCCATAGCGGTTGTCATCGCCAACCGAAATCACGGCTACCTGTGGTTTCACCCTATTTATAAATTCGCGGCTGGTGGATGAATCACTGCCATGATGTCCTACCTTGAGAATTTCAGCGCTTAATTCTCCCGGTAAACACGTTTCGGCTTCCTTTTCCGCGTCGCCCATGAACATAAATCCCACTTTACCGCAGTCCAGCCTGACCACCACCGAATAATCATTCACATCTGACCAGGTCTCTTTCCCAGTCAGGATATGCAGCTCCGTGTTACCAAAATCAAAAGCCTGGTGATCATCGGCTAGCCAGGTGCATTTTTCTGCTACAGTAGCCTGCCGGAATAATTCATAACAGTCGGACTGAACTGCCAAGCCGGAATCAATGACCTTGTCCACCTGAAAAGCAGCCATAACCTCCGGCAAACCACCGATATGGTCTTCATGGGGATGGGTGGCTATTAATAGCTCCAGTTCCTCATCCATGCCCTGGACTTGAAGATAGCGGACCACATCGTCCCCGTGATCTGCATCACCGGCATCGATCAAGACATCTTTGTGATCGGGGAGCTGGATATAGATCGAATCTCCCTGCCCCACATCGATAAAATGGACCCGCACCTGATCTAGCGCCGGATTCGATACAGGCGCTGCCGCAACCAGCGAACCAGCCAGAACCAGGCTTATAATCCATTTCCGCTTCTTCTTTTTGGTCGTCTTATCACTCCTTTGCATGTCACGAATTCCTATTCTTCAACCTCAGACACTATGTCAGCGCAGTAGTATATCGGGTAGTCATTTTTTGATTTCTTCAAGGGGGATTGCCCCTGCCCCGGGCTAGCCCGCGACTGGCTGCGGCGCAGATTCAAACGGTCATAATGCTGGCGCAGTTTTTCGGCGCTCAGTATGTTGGCCTGCCAGAAGGGGTCAGCCTGGGCATACTTGATCACCTCCTTAACCTCATCGGGTTCACGCCGGTCCAGGCGTAGCAGATAGTCGATGGTCTTGGACCATTTCTGCAGGTCCGGTTGTTTGTAACCAGGTATATGTGATCGAATTTGCAGCAGGAGCATTTCCGCCAACTGCAGTTCGGTTGAGTCCGGAGTATATATATTTCTTTCTATTTTCTTTCTTTCTGTCTTTAGGGGTGGCTCAAATGCCGGTGGTTCGTGGTCTGGAGGATGGTTAGGGGTTGTAGTTTTGTGCAACCCTTCCGTTGCACTATTGTATAACCCTAGGATTGCATTTTTGTGCAACCCTTGCACATTTATACAACCCTTGCACCATTGTGCAATGCAGGTAGTAAACGCGTAGACTGGGATGTGTCCGTATTTGTGTTCCCGGCGGTGAACGATGTTCTTGTCCATCAAGTCCTTGAGCTGCCTGGATATGTAGGTTTTGCTGGTGCCGCAGGCGGCGGCGAATTCTGCCAGGGTGATGGCGTCTGCGTCCCGATTCCAGCCGTAGCTGCGCCGCCACAGGAAAAGGCAGATGCCGGTCTGCACTCCATTAAGCCTGGCCAAGGGGATTGCCTCCAGAATAAGATTGGCGATCCGCGTGTATCCGTCCTCACAATCTGCTTTGAATATCTCCCGGTCTCCTTTGGGCATGAATCGACCTCCCTCGACATGTTTAGCCATCCTTCCGTAATACAATGTCCCAATCTCACCTTATGCAAGCCATATAGATCTGGGCCACCACGGTCACTAAAAATAAGGCTGCAATAATTGAAATCAGGATCCGGTCGACTGCATTGATCTGGTTAGCTGGGCTTTCTCTGACCTCGGTCCATTTCTTACGAATCCTGGTTTTAAACCCAGCCCGGCAAAGGTTCAACGGTAAGTAAGTTATCTTGTCCCTGCTCATGCCCACCTCCCCGCTTTGATGGTTCATCTGTCGAAATGATTTGACAAAATTCGAGCTTGTGATTCTTTTCCCTTATAATGCGACAATCCTGGGCAAAAATTTCGTTTTGCCTGACTTTGGCTTAGCCGGTCATTCCGCAGGATTTGCAGATCTCGGGGAAAACCTCATGAATGGCCTGAAAACCCAGCTGCTTGGTGATGAAGGCCATCTCCCAGTACCATAAGTCACGATGGCCATTGATCTTGCGGGCCAGGCTGTTCTCGGATATACCAGCAATACTGGCGATTTTTTGCTGGGTAAGCTTTCTTTCCACCAGCAAACCTTTGAGCCGGTTGCATTCCACTCGAGATTTCATGTGTCACCTCCTTTTTTTGGATTTCCTGCTGTCAATAATAATACGTATGTATGTAAAATACAAGCCTGTTTTCTTAAATTTTTCCATATAAATAGTAAGGCTTGACATGTGTATTATCAACTCCTATACTCAGGGTGGAGGTGTCGCGTAATGGATAAAATCGATATTGAACGCGCTCAAATGAACCAGAAATTCCGCAGCCGATTGCGCGAATTGCTCGACGAAAGCGGTATCACCCAGTCAACTCTGGCCAAAGCAGCGGGAGTCAGTCCAGCCGTAATTTCCAAGTACCTCAGCGTGCCGGACAAGGAGCCCATGTTTCACATCGTGGCCAAGATCGCCCGCCATTTCGATGTGTCGCCCGAGTGGCTGGGGGGGATGAATGATGAACGCACTCCTTTCCAGGCCGGCAGCATCACCGATATCTACTATCGGCTGACCAATACCGGCAAGAATGAGCTCTACAACTTCGGCAAGTACCTGTTGGCCAAGGAACAAGAGCTTCCCGAGGAAAGCAGTGCCTACGGATTCCAGGCCCTGGATGCAGAACCAGCCGCGCCCCTGGCGCAGCCTGCGTCCTTAGGAGCGGAAAAGGTAGTCGTCAAGATCATCCCCAAGGTGGCCGATTTCGCCCTCACCGTCAGCGGTGACACCATGGAGCCCCTGGTCCCCAACGGCGCCTTGCTCTTTGCCAAGGACCAATCCAGCGCCGATAACGGTGACATTGTGGTGGCTGAAGTGGATGGAGCACTCACCTGCAAAAAATACGCGAAGAAAGGAGGGAAGGTAGAGCTCAAGTCGATCAATCCCCGCTACCAGGCTATAACCGACTGGAAAAACCTGCGGATTATAGGGAAGGTGATCATATGAGAGGATTTGTGCGCAAACGCCCGGACGGCCGCTATGAAGGCCGGGTCGAGATGCCCCCGGATAGGTTTGGTAAACGGCGCAAGAAGTATGTTTATGCCGACTCGCGCCCGGAATGCCAACGGTTGGTCAACGAAATGGTCTACCAGCTGCAGACCTCGGACTTTGCCGATGCCGGGCGGCTGACCGTAGATGCTTACCTGGAGCAGTGGTATAAGAGTTATGCGGTGAAACTAGCTAGCACCACCAAACTCAGCCACCACAATTATGTTTTCAAACACATTATGCCTTATTTTCAGGGATTCAAATTGAAGGATCTCAAGCCCATGCATGTCGAGCAGTTCTATAACGAGGAGCTTAAACGCTTCAAGGAAAAAACCATTTTGCAGGTGCACCGCATCTTCTCCCGGGCGCTGAAAGATGCAGTCAAAAACAACCTGATCCGCCGCAATCCCTGTGGGTTTGTGGATGCCCCCAGCCCGGCCGAGTTTGAACCCAGCATCCCTGATGTCGAGGGCTTCTTCGAAATATTGGCCGCCGCCCAGGGTACGGAGCACGAGCTGCCCGTGATGCTGGCCGGCTTGTGCGGCCTGCGCCGGGGCGAGGTATTTGGGCTGACCTGGAATGACATCGATTTCAGTCGCGGCACCCTGACGGTACGCCAGGTTCTTTGCCAACCAGGTAATGAAATCGAAATCAAGGCCCCCAAGACCAAAAAATCAGCCCGTACCATCGGCATCCCCGCCGATCTGCTGGCAGTCCTGGAACAAAGCAAGTCGGTGGGCTATTTAGCCAGTCGCGACGGTCAGCCAACCATTCTCAGTCATTATTCACTGCGCTTCACTAATTTTCTCAAACGCAATAATCTGCCGCATGTCCGCTTCCACGATCTGCGCCATTTTCACGCCACTCTAATGCTGGAAGCCGGCTTGGACATCCGCTTCGTGCAGAGTCGCTTGGGCCACTCCAATATCAATATGACGGCTCACTATCAGCATGTGTTACCCCGAGCTGAAAAAGAAATGGTTGGCAAAATCGACGAGCACCTCCGGTGGTCAAAGCGGTGGTCAAAAGCAAATTCGCGACAAAAAAGCTGAACCTCATCGGCTCAGCTGAAGCGCTGGAAACGCCTATTTTACTGGCGGAAGCGTGTGGGAATCGAACCCACCCACCGCAGGATCACTACGGCGCAAACTGGATTTGAAGTCCAGGCGGCCCACCAGGACCGATCCGCCTCCATAAGTATCGCTACTGATTATATAATCGTTCTCCGCATATTGTCAAACGGAAGCCCGCTTCTCACAGTGTTGACTCGGGCGATATGATCACCGATTCGACCTCGTAACCCAGTTCCTTGAGTGCCGCCACCACATCCTGGCAGTCCAGTTCTTCCAGGCGCACGATCATTTTGTACTTGCCCTTTTTGTCATCAAAATAGACCACGGTGTTCAAAATGTTCTTACCCTGGGCCGCGATGATTCCGGTTATAGCTGCTATGGTTCCAGGTCTGTCGGCGGTGTACAGATCGATGCGGCTATGGGTCTTCTTCACCCCCAAGATATCGATGAAGGCATCAAAAATGTCGGTTTCGGTTACTATCCCCACCAGTTTGTCGTGCTCAAGAACCGGCAGCCCGCTGATACGATAGCGGCGCATGAGCTTGGCGGCTGTCTCGATATAATTATCGGGCCCGATTGTGATGACCTGCTGCTTTTTGGGCAGGATGTCCTTGATCGTGGTTTTGGCCAAGAGATAGTTCAACTCGTGAATGCTCAGGCTAGTGGCTGAAGAAGGGGCTGCGCGGTTGAGGTCGCTCAAGGTGACTATGCCCACTACCCTTCCCTTTTCGAGGACCGGCAAGCGGCGGATATTATGGTCCTGCATCATCGAAAAAGCTTCATTGATATTGGTATCCATAGACACGGTTTTAACATTGGTGGTCATGCGCTCTCCAACCTTCACTGCCTATACCCCCTGTTTCAATTTTTAATCCGGTTTTGTTGCCCTGAGTCTGCTGGACCGCTTAACCGCCGAGATAAGCTTTTTTCACCTCTTCGCTTTCCAACAAATCGGCTGCCGCACCCTGAAGCACGATCTCCCCAGTCTCTATTACATAAGCCCGGTCTGCTATGGATAATGCCATGTGGGCATTTTGTTCTACCAGCAATATAGTGGTGCCGCGGTCGTTTATATCCTTGATAATGGCAAATATCTCCTTTACCAGCAGGGGTGCCAGTCCCATGGAAGGCTCATCCATCAGCAGCAATTCAGGCCGCGCCATTAGAGCTCGACCGATGGCCAGCATCTGCTGTTCTCCGCCACTGAGGGTTCCGGCTTGCTGCTTGCGTCTTTCCTTCAGGCGCGGAAATCTGCCAAATACATTTTCCATGTCCTCGTCTATGGCTTTTTTGTCGGAACGCAGATAGGCCCCCATCTCCAAATTCTCCAGAACTGACATGGAGGCAAACACCCGGCGCCCCTCAGGAACCTGTGAAACCCCCATCCCCACTATTTTTTCCGGGGCGGTCTTCTGTATTTGGGCACCTCTAAAAGTTACACTCCCATTGCGGGGGCGCAATAGCCCGGAAATGGTTTTGAGGGTGGTGGTCTTTCCCGCCCCGTTGGCCCCAATCAGGGTTACAATACTCCCCTGTTCCACCTGCAGGGATAATTTCTTGAGGGCATGGATAGCACCGTAATAAACATCTATCTCCTTGATCTCCAGCACTATACTACCTCCTCGCCCAGATAAGCTTCTATTACTCTTTTGTTGTTACGGATCTCTTCTGGTTGACCCTCGGCAATGACTTGCCCGTAGTCAAGCACGTATATACGCTCGCAAACCCCCATCACCAAAGACATATCATGTTCGATAAGCAGGATGGAAAGGTTGAACTCGCTGCGCAGCCACTGGATCAGATGCATCAGTTCCTGGGTCTCCTGGGGATTCATGCCCGCAGCTGGTTCATCCAGGATCAGCATGGTGGGCCGAGTAGCCAGGGCCCGGGCTATTTCCAGGCGCCTCTGTTCTCCGTAGGGGAGGCTGCTGGCTATCTCGTTTCGCCTCTGGTCCAGGTTGAATATGCGCAGGAATTCCATGGCCTGTCGCTCCATATCCTGTTCGCCCCGAAAGAACGAGGCGCTGCGGAAAATGGCGCTGAAAAATCCGTAGTGGACGTCCTTGTGAAAGGCAATCCGGACATTATCCAGCACCGTCAGGTCCTTGAACAATCTTATGTTTTGGAAAGTCCTGGCGA
>JAAZOA010000042.1 GCA_012798055.1 Syntrophomonadaceae bacterium
AGCTCACTATTATTAGCGATGAAGACTGGACCACGTGCCGGTTGGTAATGATCATCCCGCTTTCATCCAGATTGAAACCAGTGCCCTGGTGTGTGGCTACTTTCAAGGGCTTGGTGGTGTCCACCACTTCGATATAGACTACGGCTGGCTTGGTCTTTATGACCAGTTCGTCGTTGCTTAAAATTCGGTTCTGATCGAGAGACCCCGGGGAACCGTTAAATAGATAGTTTAATTGAGGCATGGAAAATCCAGCGAAGGCTATTACCACAATTACAACCAGCGCTTTGAACAACCAGCCAGGTTTTTTGCTGCGGGATACAAGGAGATCCCCGGTTATGACCTGGCTGTGATTATTCTGGAAGCCCAAGGACTGCCTCATCTGCAACTGGAATCAACTCTGCCTGCTAATACGGGTGACATTGTCACGGTCATAGGTAATCCCCTGGGACTTTCGCAAATATCCCAGCGGGGCACGGTAGGGGCATTCCACCGCACCAAATCAAATGCTTCGCCGGTATTCGAATTGGAATTCCCCATCAGTCAAGGCAGCAGCGGCAGTCCGGTTATAAATACCCAGGGAAGAGTAGTAGGGATCGTTTTTGCCAGCATTGCCGAGAGCGATGGGAAAATTAAGGATCGCCACGGACTAGCCATACCAGCCAATGTTCTCCTGGAGCAGCTGGCAGACGCTTCGCAGCGATGAGGAGGGAGACTGACATTGAATCTATTTGACATACCAGCCATAATGGAAGAAGAGGAGCTGTTTCAAGCATTGGTCCCTGACCAGGGGATATTGATCGAAAGGATCATATCTGCCGGACAGTTTACCCCCCGTGGCGAATGGCTGATTCAGGACCGTGATGAGTGGGTGGTTTTGTTGCAGGGCAAGGCCCAGCTAGCATTTGAAGACGGCTGCGTCTGCAGCCTGGAGCCCGGGGACTGGTTGCTGATTGAAGCGGGTCGGCCTCACCGGGTAGAGTATACCTCCTCTGCCCCTTCTTGTATCTGGTTGGCTGTGCACGGACAGATACTGTAGGAGAGCTGAGCCCACGGCGAGGATCCTTAGGGAGTTAAACGGAAGGTGGGACTTTAGATGAAGGAAGCGATGTTATACCAGAAGCTGGAGGATGACAAGGTTAAATGTGCGGTGTGCAACCATCGCTGCACCATTGCGCCGGGCAAAAGGGGGGTATGCAGGGTGCGGGAGAACCAGGCAGGTATTCTGTATGCGCTAACCTATGGAAAGACCATAGCCGCGCATGTCGATCCCATCGAAAAGAAACCCCTTTACCATTTCATGCCGGGCACCTGGATCTATTCCTTTGCTACCATGGGCTGCAATTTCCGTTGTTCCTGGTGCCAGAATTGGGATATCTCCCAGTCGCCCAAGCCGGACGAACCGGTCCTTGGTACCGATATAACCCCGGAACAGCATATCGCCAATGCTTTGGAATACCAATGCCCATCCATAGCCTATACTTATAATGAACCCACGGTCTGGGTGGAATATGCCCTTGATACCATGAAACTGGCCCAGGCAAAAGGGCTAAAAAACGTATGGGTGACCAATGGTTATATGTCTCGGGAAACCCTGGATGCCATAACCCCTTACCTGGATGCAGCCAATGTGGATTTTAAAGGGCCTAATGATGGAGTTTACGAGAAATATTGTGGGGCCAAGCCGGAACCGGTCATGGAAAACCTGATATATCTGCACCGGGCCGGAGTGCATATTGAAATCACGACTCTGGTAGTTCCAGGGGTCAATGACAAAGCCGAAGGGATCGGAAAGATTGCCAATTTCATCGCCCAACAACTTAGCCCAGCTGTACCCTGGCATGTGACCCGGTTTTTCCCGGCATGGAAGATGATGGACACAGCTATAACCCCTATCGAAACCTTGCGAATGGCGGAGCAGATCGGCCGCGATGCCGGTCTAAAGTATGTCCATGTGGGCAACGTTTGATATCAGTTCCTTCATCCGCTCGTAATGTGTACCTGGCCAGTAAAGCTGGCCACAATCGCGGCATTTGCTGAATTCATCATAAAATTCGTCTACTTTGGCCGGAAGTCGTGAGATGATGGATTCCTTGTCTACCGGCTCTAGTATCCCGTTGCATTTCATACAGCGGGTGAATGGCCGGATTTTGGAGAAGAGATCGAACCTGGTGAGCACCTCTTTCAATTGCAGTGCCGGAAGTTTGGAGCGTATAAAACAACCGTAAACCACCTCTTTCCGTTTCAGCAGTCCATGGTCACAGGTGAGCAGGATGCGCTTATCGCGGGCGGAAATTGCAGCTATATCGGCATCATCAAACATGTTGCGATAAATCGCGTCGAAGCCCAGCATGCGCAAGTAAGCAGCCAGTTTGCCCAGGTGGGAATCCAGCACGAAGCGATATTCAGACAGTGGCATAGGGCGCACCTTGCTGGTATCTCCCAGGTCCAAATTTTTGAACGCCGGGTAAACCGCCACGCTTTCGCCGCCTTCTAACAAATCGGAAAACGGGGCTGAATTTCCATCGATCAGGATCAGGTCGACTTCGGTGTGGGGTACCCCCAGTGATTCGATCACATCCTTGACCGAAGCCGATCCGTTGAAAGAGTGGTCAAAAGTTTTTCCCTGCCGCTCTGGGGTGATGAAATCATTAAGTTGAGCATAAAATCTGATCTTGATACGGCTCATGTTCAAATCTTAAACCAAAGCTGGAGCTTTAGGCAAACCCAGCAGGGTATAGTGATTGAAATAGCTCAGGATGATGTTTATAGCCTAGCAATCCAGAAAATGGGAAAGACCCCGCGAAGTACGGGTTATAGGGGGTGATGGTTGTGCAGACAATTTTAGCTTTGACCGCATCTTTTTTGTTGGGGTCTATCCCCACCGCCTACATCGTGGTAAAATCCCAGCAGCAAAAAGACATACGCCAGATGGGCAGCGGCAATGTCGGGTCCATGAACGTCCGGGATCAATTGGGTTATAAACCGGCGATAATAGTACTTCTGGTTGATGCAGCCAAAGGCGCGGCAGCAGTTGGATTGGGATTATTCCTGGGGGCAGATCCCGAACTCTGCCTGGCTACCGCTGTAGCCGGGCATATTTATCCCCCCTGGTTGGCCTTTAAAGGCGGCAAAGGCCTGGCCACCGCCCTGGGAGGCCTGCTGGTTTTGTGGCAATGGCCTGCGATCCTGGCTTTTGTAGTATTATGGCTGCTGGTCTACTTCGGCTTCTCTGGCCGGGATGGTGATTGGGCCAACCTGGCTGGTGCCCTGGCTATTTCGGCCTATGCTGTTCTGCCAAGTCCAGAGTGGGGCTTGCTTCTCCTTGGCCTGGTAATTGCCCTGAAACATTTCATGGTGATAAAATCTCAATCGGGAACTGGGAAGCAGGTCTAAAATTAGTTTGACATCGGGAGTGACACGATGCTGATCATAAACGGGTATGGTTTCGCCAGTCTTGACCTGGCCTTTTATTTTGTCATCTACGCTTTTTTGGGCTGGATCCTGGAATCCGGCTATACCTGGGCCGAGGAAGGCCATTTCGTTAACCGGGGATTTCTGAATGGTCCGTTTTGTCCCATCTACGGCTTTGGTTCAGTATTGCTGATTATCCTTCTCAAGCCGCTTCTATCCAATATCCCGATGCTGTTTGCCGGGGCGGTGATTTTGACTTCGGCCCTAGAATATGCAACCGGTTTCGTATTGGAAAAAATATTCCATGAAAAGTGGTGGGATTACAGCAATCGGCGCTTCAACCTACAGGGGCGTATTTGCCTGCGTTTCTCAATCTATTGGGGAATAGGGGCGGTGATTATGCTGAAAACGATCCACCCTGCAATAAGCAGGATGGTATCGAAGATACCCTATGATGCGGGGACTGTCTTTATAGGAGGGCTGGCGCTTTATTTCACCGCGGATTTTATCCACACCCTGCGTTCCGTGGCGCAACTCAGAACCCTTGTGGAGCAGATTCAGTTGCTTCGCTATGAAACCCGGGAGACTATCGAACTATTCAAGGAAGCTTCTCTGGAAGCTCTGGAAGAACTCCGCGCAGATATCCGCGCCCGGCATGAGGAGCTTATTGCGCGAGCTTCGTCCGGTTCCCGCCGCCTCTTCAAGGCATTCCCCAACCTGGGCCTAGGGCAGCATGAAAATCTATTCCGGGAATTGAGGGAACGTTTGATCCAAAAGTATGGGGAGAAATAGTTCTTTAAGCTTGGGCGCGATAAAGATTGAAGCGGAGATAAAGTCCCAAAGCCAGGGCCAAAGGTATCAGGGTTGAGAAGTACATGATCTGGTAACTGCTGGCTGCGGCAATGTACCCCCACAGGATGGTACCAAGCCCGATGCCCAGATCAAAAAGGGCGAAGAAGGTGCCTGTGGCTGCACCCCGGCGGTGAATAGGAGTGCGCATCACAGCCTGGGCCTGCAAAACCGGCATGCAGGCTCCAAATCCAATGCCATTCAGAAGACCGGCCAGGATAAAACCGTTCATGGTGCCGGAAATGCCAGTAGTGAACATGCCCGCGGCTATAACCAGATGACCTGCCAGCAGAACCTGATTCGCCCCTCCGCTGTCCGCCCAGCGGCCAGCTATCGGCCGCGTAACAAACATGGTCAAGGCAATGGCGGTGAAGAACAAGCCGACATTGTCTATTCCGCGCTCCACCGCGTACAGGGAAATGTAGCATAAAAGGGCGCCATAGACTGCAGCCAACAGGAACATGATCCAGGCGGCAGGGAGAGCCGATTTTTCGACCAAGTGGGACAAGAGCCCCTGGCCTGAGCCATTATGCTTCACATCAGGAATCTTAACCCTTTTTACCAGCCAGCTCGATAGGAAGGCCAATCCGGTCATGGCTGTAATGCCAGTAAACAGCATGTTGTAATCGAAATTGCCGACCAGCCAAAATCCTATCACTGGCGCTACCGCCATGGAAAGGGTCGAAGTAAGGCCGAAATATCCCATCCCTTCGTTGAGCCTGGATACGGGCACACTATCCACCACGATAGTAGCTATAGCAGTGCTCGCCAGACCAAACACCAGCCCGTGCAGAACCCTGATTCCGGTCATGATGGCAATGTTGTCCGCCCAATAATAAAGCAGGCAAGTCAGGCACATCAGCAAAATCCCAGCGATCATTACCAGGTTGCGGCTGTATTTGTCTACCAACCACCCTGCTGCGGGCCTGATCGACATTGCGCTAATCGTATATACGGCCATAATATAGCCTACGTTGCGCGAATCACCGCCGATAGTCAGAACATAAAGTGGTATGTTAGGGAAAAGCATTTGCGTGCTCACAAACATGAGAAAGTTCACCAAGCAGAGCAGGATGAAGTCTCTTGTCCAGAATGAATCTACCTTACCAGGACGAGAGACTTTGTCTGTCTTGCTTGCATTAGGACTCTTAACAGGCACGAAATACCAATCCTCCATGATCAAGGACCTTGTAGGCAGCTTTTATATCTAAACATGCATAATAATCCTAACACGGAAAACCGCATAATACTATTAATACCGGCTAGGGAACATGATTAAAAACCGCCTGCTTTGATATTGACATATGTTCAGAACCTATTATAATGGAATTGTAATGGGCATATGTCGAAAACAAACAAGGAGGTAATGCAAATGCCAGGAAGAAATGGAACGGGTCCAATGGGCCGTGGAGCGATGACCGGCAGGGGATTGGGCAACTGTATGGGAGCTGGATACGGAATCGCCAGGCTGGGTCGCAGGGCCATGGGCAGAGGATTGTGGTGTTCGGGGATCGCTGCCAATGCCGCCAGGTATGGGGCGGGATTGGTCGGCCGTGGTATGGGAATGGCAATGGGTTTAGGAAGGAATTTCGAAGCCCAAACATCCGATCCCCAGACTGAAAAAGAAATCCTGCAAAATCGAAAAGATCTTCTCGAAGAACAACTCCAGTATATAAACCGGTAATTGGAACAACTATAATAACGAGCGGCATAAATTTAGGTAGCTTGGACTTGTGATCAGAAATGAAATTGCATGCCGGTTTTACCCCGGACAACTCTGCTGCCCAGTTCATTGAAAAGAATGGCGGCAGCCCTAAACCCTGTGCAATGGCAGACAATCAGGTGCTGAACATCCAGATCTCTCAAAGCTGCCACTGTTTTTGCCAATCTTGAGTCTGAAGCACTTATAAGATGGGTGCCGCCAATAAATGCCAGGATTTTAGGCTGCCCTGTTTTTAGACGAGCATATTCGATGGTGTTGATAATGCCGGCATGAGCGCATCCGCTTATTATTATCAACCCGAGAGGGTGGTTTATAATCAGCGCCATATCATCGGCTAAATCATCCGGCACCAAATCTCCCTCAAAATAGGTCCAGAAGTCACCGCCCACATCCTCAAAATCAGTATAGCGGGGAATGGTGCCCGTCACGAAAATCCCGGGGGAAATCTCGCAAAAATCATCGGTAAAGACGATCTCGGCGCCAAGAGAGGCAAGCTCGCCAGCGGTGAAATCTGCCCCAATCTCCCTGCGCAGCCACCCCGACCCTGTGTAGCGCCTGGCGAAAACATTGGAATGGGCATAAATTCGTTTATGATTGCCGGTCTTGATAAATGGTATCAAGGCTCCGGTATGAACATAATGGACATGACTTATTACCAGGTCCTGGATTTCGGCTAGATCGACTCCGGCTGCCGCAGCATTCTTCAACAGGGCTCGGCCAGAACCTGTATCAAAAAGTATGGCCTTTTCGCCTGCCTTGACCAAAGTGGAAAAACCGTATTCACCTTGGAAATAGGGCATAGCAGTTGCGTTTTCTACCAGGATCGTAATGTCAACTTCCATGATTTTGCCCCTCACAATCTATTTCCAAAGTCCAAGCACGCGGCGGCGATAATACTTGCTGTATAAGACGGCTGCCGGATTATGAGCCAATACCCTGTCCTTGACGATTAGGGTGGTGACCGGAGCATTTGAATATTTAGTAAATAGCATGTCATGTCCTACACAGAGACCACAGATTATGTTCATATCAGTGTTCTGCTGATTGAGGAAAAGCGCTTGACCTACAGGATTGCACATCACCTCTGCCGCATCTTCACTTATCGGTTTTAAAGAAAACTTCTTTTTGTCGAGTCCACCATTTTTACAGTTTATAACGCTTATTGAAAAATAATTTTTTAGGTATGCTGCGACTGTCTGGGCCTCCTCTATCAGCCCTATACAGGTTGCTATGCCCAATTTATCAAAGCCCATCTCCTGGGCAAATAGTCTGATTTCCTCCAAACGGGTCGCCTGCAGGTAATGACGGGCTTCGATCGCAACGGCCGCTTGAGCCAGTTTATAATTGTCCGCTTCAAAGTACCGTTCTTCTATGCCACTATTAATAA
>JAAZOA010000043.1 GCA_012798055.1 Syntrophomonadaceae bacterium
CCAATAGTACTGAATACCATTTATCCTGTCCTAGCAGAGCAGCGATTATGTTTTCGGGGATCCAATTGTGGATAGCAGCTCCTATTGCTACCCCCAGGATGATGTACATCCAGACACGTTTTACTATATCCTTGACCTGATCGTTAGAAAACTCCAAGCGGTCCTTGGCGGTCATGGTTTGTTCTTCCAACCCGTCAATTTGGTTGGAGAACACAAAAGGCTCCACATAGTCTTCCAGTTTCATACGGCTGATAACTGTACCCCCTATAACCGCCAGGACCACTCCCACCACCACATAGACAATGGCGATCTTCCAGTTGAAAATACTGGCCAGAAGAATCAGAGAGGCCAGGTCTACTAAAGGCGAGGACAGCAGAAACGAGAATGTAACTCCGATGGGAAGCCCTGCGCTGGTAAAGCCTATGAAGAGAGGGATAGACGAACACGAACAAAACGGGGTGATTGTACCCAGCAAGGCTCCCAGGACGTTGCCCGAAACACCCCCGAATCTTCCTAGGATACGCCGGCTTCTCTCGGGCGGAAAATAGCTCTGTATATAGGAGATGGCAAATATTAAGACGGAAAGGAGGATGAATATTTTGATTATGTCATAAATGAAAAAGTGGATACTGCCGCCCAAACGGGTGGTCATATCCAGATTGAAAACGTTTTCCACCAGCGAGCGGACCAGATCATACAGCCACTGCATTTTTAACAGTTGATCATTGAGGAATTTAAATACAAACATGGAACTCACCTGCTTCTATAATTATTGCAGTTATTGCGCGGCGGTCGGGATTAACAGTACCGGTCGCGAGGATCTCTTGATTACATCATGAGCAGTACTGCCCAGAAGAAGTTCTCTAATCAATCCTGCCCCCCGCTTGGCCATCATGACCAGGGTTATTTCTTCGTCTTCCGCTGTTCTTACGATAACATCGGCAGCCGAACCCTGCTGTACTATGGTCTTGACCCGCAAACCCAGTTTCTCCAGGTCCAGTTGAATCTCCTGGATTTGGGCTTGGCGTGCTTCTATATTAAGGCGTAATTCTTCATCATTGTATGAGCCTTCGATTACCGTCAGCAGCACCACCTCTTCCACCAAATGGGCAAGACCTTTGAATTCATCTAGCAGCCGTTGGGAGTGAATTGAAAAATCCAAGGTCAGCAGCACTTTTTTGAATTTGTTCAGACACATTATGCTGCAGGCATCGCTGTCGATATTCTGGTATTTTTCTATCATGACTGGTACGGTGCTGACCCGGATGACATCATTGGTAGTGCTGCCTAGGTAGATGTTCTTGATTATGCCTTGACCATGGGATGAGATTAGGATCAGAGATACCTGCTCTTCCCGAGCTATTTTTACCAATTCCAGGTTGGGGATAGCCACCGGAATGAGCGATTTCACCCTTAAGCCGATACTCTCCAGGCGCTTTTGTTGGGCTTCCAGTATCTCCCGTTCAAGTCCCTGATAAGCTTTGGCCACCCCCTTGGCTCGCGCATCGATTACATGCACCAGGACCACTTCCTCCAGACCTAAGGTTTTAAACTCATCCAGGCAATCGAGCAACTGCATGGACGGCCGCGAAAAATCAGTGGCCAATAAAACCTTTTTCAAATTCATCCGATTCCCTCCCCTTTAAAATAATTGTCAGGGCTTTATTGAACACTATCTAAAACAACCTTGTGCTCCTGCATCGGGAACCGGTCCCGGGTGCGGTGCGGTTGGCCATATGGACCACCGAGAGCATTACCCGGACTTCAACCAGGACTCCCACCACCGCGGCCAACGGTGCTCCAGACTGCAGTCCAAACAAACTGACGGCAATTGCCACTGCCAGTTCAACAAAGTTGCTGGCCCCGATCAGTGCCCCAGGTGCCGGGGGCCCTAAAGAGATAGGATAATCCGTAGACCAGGGAGGAGTTGAAATACACCTGAATGGTGATAGGAATCGCGATTATCATCAGCCAAATGAGAACCGCGATCAGCAGATTAACCCCACTTATCTCCCACCCGCGGATGGTCTGCATCAGACCGGGAGCAGCTCGACCTAATTAACCCCCAACACTAAGAATATTTCTTCCTTCTGCATAATAATATTCACTGCATTTTTCAAACTGCGTCCAATGTGATTTTACAGAAACCCTAGACAGTAGAGATTCTAAAGTTCTTCCTGGATATATTTCTTGATTTCCTCGCGTTTGGGCACCCGGCCGGTGACCTTGACTTTGTCATTGATTACCAATGCTGGAGTTGCCAGAATCTTGTAGGCCATCATCTGTTGGATATCCTTCACCTTTTTCAAATCAGCGGCCACATCCAATTCCGCCAGAGCGTTGCGAACCTCTTTTTCCAAACTCTCACACCGTGAACAGCCTGGCCCCAAAACTTTAATCTCCATTTCTATTCCCCCTTCTCTAAACTATTTTTACCATCCTGGTTGGGGTTAGATCTTCACGACAATCGTTAATACAGTCCTGCACTTCGCGGTTTCTGTCCAAGGCCCCCAAACGTTTTACTTCCTCGGCAAGCTCGAGCATATCCTCCGGGGTGACCAGGATAAGCTTGCGCAAGGGTTCGATAATAAAACCATCCATCACTCTGGGATTAATGCGAAAATAGTTTTTTTGTTTGAACCTGCGTTCAGTTACCAGGTCGGCGTCTTTGAGCACTTTCATATGCTGAGACACCCGCGGTTGACTCATGTTTAAAACTGCGGTCAGTTCACAGATACATAGCTCCTGCAACGATAAGAATTTCATGATCGTAAGTCTGGTCGGTTCACCCATTGCTTTGAGGACCTTGGCGGTCTGTTTAATCATGACAATATCCTCCGCTTCATGGAACAACACTATATAAGGATATGTTTATGTTAACATTTTATGATGGTCTCATCAAGCAATGGTTGCCAAATGATGATATCGCTATGGGTATAGGAAAATTTGAGAAGATCTTTGATTAGACTATCCAGAGAAAATAGAGTCCCAATCCGATGAGCACCACGCCTGCAGTTTTTTCCATGATACCTGACCATTTTTGTATACTGGCCATACTCTTTATAATCCCAGTTAAGGTCCCGGCCAGAATAATGGGCAAACCTCTCCCTAAAGCATAAAAGAACAGCAGTATCGCTCCATAGGCAATGCTTCCTTTCAGCATGACTATCGATAAGATAGCCAGCAGAATAGGAGTGCCGCACTGGGAACCCGCCAGCCCAAAAAGCATGCCCAAGGTATAGGCCCCGCAAAGTCCTGGGCGGGGTGAATACTGCCCTAAAAATGAGACTTTAGGTAAGCCTATCTGCAACAAATGCAGCTGACTTACACCCACCACCATACAAACTGCAGCCACCAGGTAGTATAAAAAACTCGGCGCCGATCCAAAGAGGCGCCTGGCTGATGCGGTCAATTTTTTCATTTATGATACTTTGAAAATCTTTGTCATGCTGTCGGCTATCATTTTTGCGGTCGCAATCATCCGGAGTTTTTTTCCTCCCGAACGGACTCGTAAAATACTCAGCTACAAACGCCAATATGCTGGCAATATTATCGCCGCTTTGTTAGGCATCGTGACTCCTTTTTGTTCTTGCTCGGCGGTCCCTGTCTTTATAGGTTTTGTTGAAGCTGGCATTCCGCTGGGAGTAACCTTCTCCTTCTTAATTTCTTCACCCATGGTTAACGAGGTAGCTCTTATTCTGCTGTGGGGAATGTTTGGTTCCGGCATAGCGCTGATATACATCGCTACCGGACTGTTGGTAGCCATCTTTTCCGGACTGGTCATAGGTAAACTGAAAATGGAAAAATATGTAGAATGATATGTTTTTGAAATAGCTCAGGCCAATAGGGTATCGAAATGATAGTTGCAGAACAGACTTGGCAGGATCGCCTTTTTTATGCTCGCGAATACGTCGTGGAAACCCTCAGGAAAGTATGGCCCTATGTATTGGTTGGAATTGGTATAGGTGCCGGCATACATGGTTATGTACCTACGGATTTCCTGGCTGCATATGCTGGTAAAGATAATCTTTTTGCAGTCCCCATTGCGGTATTAATGGGGGTACCGCTTTATTCCAACGCAGCCGGAGTTATTCCTCTGGTTGCAGCCTTGCAAGAGAAAGGCATGGCTATGGGAACGGTACTGGCGTTTGTGATGGCTGTAACAGCCCTTTCTCTGCCGGGAATGATCATTCTGCGAAATGTACTGAAGCCTCGTTTGATAGGAGTGTTTATAGGCATTGTGGCAATGGCCATTGTTATGGTCGGTTATTTGTTCAACTTCTTGATTCCGGCATAACCATAGTTCAGTTCACCCCAGATGAATGCTTGGGCAAGAATTTCCAGTATGGATATTCCAGCAACCTACAATATCAGGTCATTTGTACCTTTGTCATAGCCAAACACATCGTAATTGTAGTATGTAATCATTGGCCCACGAAGCCCCATTGGTATACACAAGACCGAAGTTGATATACTTACAGTCGGGAGGAGCAATGCATGAGTTCAGGATGGTATCCAATCATTAACTACGATCTTTGTTCTGCTTGCGGCGTGTTTATAGAGTTTTGTCCTAATGGGGTTTATGGATTGGGTGAGGATGGGTATCCCGTGGTTGTCGAGCCAGAAAAATGCATACATGGGTGTCATGGCTGCGAGAAACAGTGCCCAATGGAGGCAATGGGTTACTTCGGAAATTTGCCTGGTCATAAGACGGGTGGATTATATAAGCTAAATTTCTAATAAATCAAGGGGGAATATTTTATGGACACGATAAAAATTGAGGTTTACGCTGGAGTGAATACTGGTGGCGGAGGTTGCAGTTGTGGTTGTACAAGCTGCCAACCGGCCGATGTGAAGGCCGAATATCAGGCTATGGAAAGGGCTCTCACAGAAAGGTTCGGCGCGGAAACGTTATGCTTGGAGTACATCGATACTGGGGGTGTAAATCTGGCTCGTTTTCCTGAGGTGGAAAAGGTGATTCGAGCTGGATATCCATTCCCGGTAATCCTGGTAAACGGCTCACCTCGTTTGGCCGGTGGAATATCGGCTGAAGCTATCTCAGAAATAGTTAGCGAAATTCGAGCCAATATATAATTGACCAGTATTTTGCCGAAAGTATCCATAGCA
>JAAZOA010000044.1 GCA_012798055.1 Syntrophomonadaceae bacterium
AACTGGTCAACAAGATCAGCGGTGCTCAGGCCAGTTTTACCTTTGACTCCATTATCGGTGAAGACAAGAATTTGAAAAATTCCATTCGGCTGGCCAGGATTGCCAGCGCCAACGATTCCACCGTGCTACTGCAGGCTGCCAGCGGAACCGGAAAAGAGGTGTTTGCCCAGGCCATCCATAATTCCAGCTCCCGCCGCAACGGCCCCTTCGTAGCCATAAACTGTGCGGCCATACCACGGGAATTGGTGGGCAGTGAATTGTTCGGTTATGTGGAGGGATCATTTACCGGAGCCAAACGCGGTGGACGACCGGGAAAATTCGAACTGGCCAATAAAGGTACCTTGTTCCTGGACGAAATCGGGGACATGCCTTTGGAACAGCAGGTTGTGCTGCTGCGGGCGATTCAGGAAAAAGCGATTCTGCGGGTGGGGGGGGATTCCCAGATAAATGTGGACGTTCGAATAATCGCGGCGTCCAATCAGGATCTGCTGGAGTTGGTTAGATTGGGCAGATTCAGGGATGATCTTTATTACCGTCTCAACGTGGTCAGCATCACCATTCCCCCGCTGAAGGAAAGGCAGGCTGACATTAAGCTGCTGTTCAAATATTTTGTGGAGCAGATGTCGCCGCGGTTCAACAAGAACATCACCTGGATCGATCAGGATGTGATCAACTATCTGGAAGCTTACGACTGGCCAGGCAACATCCGTGAACTGCAGAATGTGGTGGAGCGCACCCTTTTGATGGCGGAGGACAATCAAATCAACCTGGATTGCCTGCCGCCGGAAATCGCTGCAGCGCAGGCTGAAAGTTCCGGAATCCCCCGGGACGGAAATAATCCTGGAGTTCCAGTTTTAACAGCGTTGCTGGCCAACCGCACCATGCGCAAGAAGCAAATCGGCGAGCAGGAAAAAGAGAGAATCATGCGGACCCTGGATATATATGGCGGGAATGTGAGCAAAACCGCCAGCGAGCTGGGCATGTCGCGCAACACCCTCTATCGGAAAATGAGGACCTATGCTATAAACAATTAGTCCCTGCGGACAGCAAATATTTTGTTGGGTCTGCTTGCAGGAATAAGCCTTCCCTGTATAGAATTTACAATTATGTAGAATTTATATCTTGAATCCCCGGGCCTGGCTTCCAGGTTCGCCGATCTTATCTCTCCTGGCCGCCAGCCTATCCTGTAAGTGACAGGGCCAGGATACATCACAGCAAAGGGAGTAGTAAGTTGCATTCACAATTATTGGTAAGCGAGGTCCTGGATACCAACGCCATGACCGCTTTGATTGTATCCAAGGACGGTACTATCGAGTACATGAACAAGACCTATCAGTATATCCTCGGCAAGCGGGAAGAGGATGTGATAGGAAAGTATATCGGGGATATCACCCCGGAGAGCAGAACCCTCAGTGTCATCAAGAATGGTAAAGCTATTGTCGGCTATAACTGGTCAATAAACGGGTACACCATGATCGCCTGTGCACTGCCCCTGATCCGCAATGATGAGGTGTGCGGCTGCTTCGCCTACAGCCTTTTCATGGACGTGCTGGATGCTCAGGATCTGGTGGAAAACATAATGCGGGAACTGAACATGTACAAGGAAGAGGTCCGCAACCTGCACGCAGCCCGCTATTCCTTTGCCGATATTGTCGGCCGGACCCCGGTCATAGAAGAGATCAAATCCCTGGCTGAAAAAGCCGCAGAACATCCTTCCATAACGGTACTTATCAACGGGGAAAGCGGGACCGGCAAAGAACTGTTCGCTCAGGCCATCCACGGAGTGAGCAACCGTTCACGCATGCCTTTCATCAGGGTCAACTGTGCTGCCATTCCTGAACATCTCCTGGAAGCCGAGTTGTTCGGCTATGAAGAGGGGGCCTTCACCGGGGCGAAAAAAGGAGGCAGCCCCGGTAAATTTGAATTGGCCCATGGAGGTACCATCTTCCTGGACGAAATCGGCGAAATGTCCCTGGCCATGCAGAGCAAACTCCTGGTGTTTCTCCAGGAGAGGGAATTTGAAAGGTTGGGCGGGCACAAGACCATCAGGGTCAATGTCAGGGTGATCGCCGCCACCAACCGCAACCTGGAAGAAATGATCAGCCAGAAACAGTTCCGGGAGGATCTTTTCTACCGGCTGAATGTATTGACTCTGGAGATCCCGCCCTTACGAGAACGTATCCAGGACATTCCTCTCATTGTGGAATATTTCATGCCGCAACTCAACCTGGAACTGAAGACCAGGGTGAGCGGCATTTCCGATGAAGCTCTGGCGATGCTCAGCCAATACAGTTGGCCCGGGAACATCAGGGAACTGGTAAATGCCTTGCAGCGGGCTATGCTCCTGGCGGACATGGGTAACTACCCTACGATCACCACCAAACAACTGCGCTTCATGAAAGTCGTTAATCCTGGTGAGAAAGCCATCGCATCCAATACCCTGAAATCACTGATGCGGGATTACGAGAAGAATATACTGGTGCAGGCGCTGGCTGAAACCAAAAACAATAAGGCTATGGCTGCTGATATCCTGGATATTGATGTTTCCTCCCTCTACAAAAAAATGAAACAATACGGGCTCAGCGTGGAGAATGCCTGAGCCAATTGCGGGCCACAATAACTGCCCGGCCTGATTTTCGATTTTTGACCAACTGCATGGCAGATTTGCCTGTTGGTTCCAGCTCCTAATTTACGCGGCTGAAACCTGACGGCAGAGGCGCGCTATCCAGCTGTGCCTGCTCTATCTCATCCCCCAGGCTGCAGAAAAAACCATCGATCCAGTAATGGCGGGCTCGGTTGCTCTGACATTTCGGTGGCATGCTTTTTGCTTATTCAATAAGATAGCCCGGTTGCCCGAATGTTTGGCAGTAACGGGTCCAGCCCGGAGGG
>JAAZOA010000045.1 GCA_012798055.1 Syntrophomonadaceae bacterium
CCCTGATGTTAATCGCCGGGGAATCCCCTGAGTTGGAGACTGCCCCGGTAGAGAAGACGAATCCGGGCACTGCCCATGTGGAACTGCCAGTAGGCCGCTCCCAGGGAGTACATCCCCGGAGTCTGGTAGAATTTCTGACGGCGCATACGCCCATTTCCTCGCGCCAGGTGGGAGATATCGAGATACAGGGCAATAGTACCCTGGTTGAAATCCCCATTGCCTATGTAGATCAGGTTTACGCGGTCATGGATCTCCTGGAACACAGCCTGCGGGGCAGGAAGCGTACCCGGATGACAGCCAAAAGGCCTGCAAGCAGCGCTCATATGAACTGATTTGAACCATAATATGCCTTGAAAGCAAAGGCCAGGCAGTCGTTTGGAGACTGCCTGGCCTTAAATAACTATCAATGACCTCCGCAACCTTATCGCAAGGCTCACCTGATAAAGCAGATCTGACCAGGGATTAGCGCTTCATTCACTATGGTCAAACCAGTTCAGAGAGATTCTCGAGATCCTCATTCCTGCCCAGGACCACCAGTATATCATGCTGACGGAGAATAACATCAGGCCCTGGCGAAACAATGATCTCCTCCCCCCGGCGGATTGCCAGGACTGTCACATGTAGCCTTTCTCGCACCCCGTTTTCCATCAGGTTCTTGTTGACAAATGATTTAGGAGTCACCAGCTCGATAATGCTGAAGTGAGGAGAAAGCTGGATCTGTTCGACAAAGTTCTGGGATACCAGAGAGCGGGCAAGTTTGATGGCCATATCGCGCTCCGGGAATATGACCATGTCCGTGCCGATCTTTTCCAGTACCCGGCCATGACGGTCATTATGGACTTGGGCAATAACCTTTTTAACCCCCAATTCTTTCAGGACTATGGTGGTCAATATATTTGACCCTACATCATCGCCGATGGCCACGATGGCCGCATCGTACTTATGAATACCCAGTGATTTTAGCTCCACGGGATCCATGCTGTCAGCCTGAACTGCCCGGGTTGCGAAATCAGCAGCGTTGTTGACTCTTTCCAAATCGATATCGATGGCCAGGACTTTGTGCCCCATATCTATCAACTCCCGGCACAGGTTTTCCCCGAACCTTCCCAAGCCTATCACCGCATATTGCTTGGTTTTGGCGCTTGATTTCTTCCGCATCTGCACAGCCAGGTCCCCTCTCTCTTGATCCCAATTCATCAGATCTATTATGAACTTATCACATAATCATGCAATATGTTAATTTAAATGCTTTTCATTTATCCAAGCCGGATGGATTATCGCCAGCTTCTGAATTTTGCCAGCAAGCGGTCTTTGAATATCCAGCCCAGCGAGAGCAGTAAAACCGACAACAAAGCTGCTACTGCGGCTTCGATATATTGATTCTGTTCTATCCCCGCTCCGATGTAGGAAGTAATTACTATGCCCGGCAGGCGAGCCAGGCTGGAGACCATAAAAAAGGTAAGGGGCCGTATCGGTGTCAGGCCGGCGATATAAGTCAGCGCATCCTTGGGCATTCCAGGCAGCAGGAAAAGCAAAAAGGTCAACATTTCGACCCGGGGGCTGTTGATAAAAAAGGCAAAACGCTCCAGCCTGGTTTGGGGCATGATCGCCTTAAGCACCGGGTAGCCCAGTACGTGGGTAATGCCAAAGGCGGCGACGCTTCCCAGGATAATGCCTGCACAGGAATATAAGATGCCCCCAAGTGCCCCGAAAAGATAGCCGCCAGCCAATTGGGTGAGTTCTCCCGGGATGGCTGCGATAATGACCTGCAGGGCTTGAATCAGCACGAACACCAGGATCCCCCGAGGCCCGAAACGGAGCAAGTATTCCCGAAATTGTTCGGGATCTTGGGCTAGTTGTACAAAAAAAGGAGCATAGACAAAGCCCAGATAAACGATCGATCCCGATGAAACCAGGAGCAGCAGCAAGCCCAGCAGTTGTAAAGTGGGTATTCTTTTCATACTGGCACGGTACTCCCCAGATTTCACCCATGACGGATACTTTGAAATAATATTATACAGTAATAAAGTGGATTATTGCCAT
Organism: Syntrophomonadaceae bacterium; assembly: GCA_012798055.1. Taxonomy (GTDB): domain Bacteria; phylum Bacillota; class Syntrophomonadia; order Syntrophomonadales; family Syntrophomonadaceae; genus PHAA01. The sequence continues at coordinate 2,044 of JAAZOA010000045.1, forward strand.
CTCAGTCAGCGGTCGTGATCGTAATTGCGCCAGAGGCGCTGCAGCCAGTATATGGCAGTAAAGGAGAGCAGGAACAAGGCGATGAGAAGAATGCGCATCCACCAACCGTAACGTATCCATAAATCCATAAAATATATGTTGATTTCCAGGGAAATGATATTGAACAGCAAGCTGCCCAACAGAGTCCAAGCCAAGAAAGACTGCCAATTTATATGAGCGAACCCGGCTATCAGTGAAGACCAGGGGCGCACATAACCGATGAAACGGGTGGCGAAAACGGTATAACTGCCATAGCGTTCATACCAACGGTGGATTGCGTCGTGAGCCCTGGCAAAACCCCCGTGGCTCTGGAAACGTTTAAGTAAGTAGCCTTCTCCCCACCAGCCAATGGCATAAGCCACCATGCTGCCGCACAGATGGCCTGAAGTCAACGAAAGCAGCCAAAGCCAGTAGGATTGACCATTTTGTATGCGGTTGGCGGCCAACAGGTATGTGGCTTGGACAGGAAAAGGAATCCCCAGGTTGGCTGCCAGCAGGCTGAAAAACACCCCGGTCCAGGTGACCAGCTCCATAAACCAGCCTCACTTTCAAAATCCGAATCAGGCCGAACTATTTTTATTATTGCCTCGCCCGGCCACTGTGTCAAAAGTAGGTCCCAAAGTGATTTTAAGTTTTCCATATGCCTCCATGTGTATTAGAATATAGGTCGTGTGATATAACCTAAATTTCAAAGCAGGGAAGGTGACAATGAAATGAAGATAATGGTCTTTGGCTTGGGAGCTCTGGGGACGGTTTATTCTTGTCTTTTGAAGAACCAGGGTCATGAAGTCAGCGGGCTTGACCGGGATGTGGTAGCTGCAGCGGTGCAATCCCAGGGTGTCAAGGTCAGCGGAATATGGGGTGAACATGAGGCCAGGTTGGACCGGACATTGACTGACCCGGAAGAGATGGCCGGGCTGGACTTTGACCTGCTGATCCTGACCGTCAAATCCTACGAGACCGGATCGGTAATGGAAAGGATAGCCAGGTTTGTCTGCCCCCGCGCCTATATCCTGCTGGCCCAGAACGGGTACGGCAATTTCGAAGCTGCTGCCCGGTGGATTCCGGCTGAGAGGCTTATCCTGGGGCGGATTATTTTTGGAGCCGAGACTACAGGACTGGGAGAGTCGAAAGTCACAGTCATAGCCGATGATGTGGTCATAGGGTCTCCGGGTAATTTGATAGCTGGCCAGGTGCTGGAGGATTTGAGCCTTGTATTCACTAGCGCCGGCATTCCCACCCGGTTTTCCCCGGAAGTAATGAAGTTCGTATGGGCTAAAATAATATATAATTCTGCTCTGAATCCATTAGGAGCCATCCTGGAGGTTCCCTACGGCAAACTGGCTGAAAATCCCAATACGCGAACTTTGATGGATAACATCATAACGGAAATCTTCGCGGTCCTGAAGGCCCACGGGCAGGATACTCCCTGGCCGGATGCCAAGGCATACCAGGAGGCCTTCTATGGCCAGATGGTGCCCAGCACCGCTTTACACCACGCCTCAATGCTGCAGGATATTCAACGGGGAAGGAAGACGGAAATCGAAGCTTTAAATGGAGCTGTGGTCAGTCTGGGTAAGAAATACGGGATAGCAGCTCCGGTAAACGAAGTGATAGTCTCCATCCTCAAAGCTAAGGAAGAGATGCAGAATTGAGACGGGCTTCTATATTTTTTATATGTTCCAGCATGCTCTGACGCGCGGCTGCCGGATTTCTGCCCTTGATGGCTTTGAGTATGGCTTCGTGTTCCACCAAGACCAGTGGGCCCTGGATGGGATCAGCATAAATATTCTCCCTGGTTTGGCGAGAATTGTGGTGCATAAGATCACCGATGGTATTCATTATCCGTAGCAGCACCGAATTGTGGGTTGCTTCAGCGATGGAGAAATGAAAGCGTACGTCAGCTTCGACCGCTTCCTGGATAGAGCTGGACTTCTTCATGACCTCAAGGCTTGATTCAATTTTTTTCAATTCTTCACGAGATGCTCTGCTGGCAGCCAGGGCAGCGCATTCGGTTTCCAATATGCGCCGCACTTCCATGAGATCGGCTTCCGGATTGCGTTCCAAGGCCAACAACAGGGACAGGGGGGCAAAAGTTTCAGCTCCGCTGGTCTGTTTGACAAAGGTCCCTTCTCCGGGGCGGATATCCAGAATACCCATGGTGGAAAGGGCGGTCAGAGCTTCACGCACCGAAGCCCTGCTGACACCCAATGACTCGGCTAGATCCCTTTCTGCCGGGAGACGGTCACCCGGGTGCAGGTCACCCCGGGTAAGCAGGCTCTTGATTTGTTCCATTATTTCCTCATAGATTTTCTTGGTCTTAATAGGTTGGAAGGCCACCGCATATCTCCTATACTTCATTAATATTCTGGCTTGCTTCGCTGCCGGACGATCTGGTACGGAGCAGCCGGCAGTGAAGCCGCCAGCTTAATCTAAGTCTAGTATACTATTTTTGCCCGTTCCCGCATAAAAGCGATCTCCCGATTTATATCGCCTTGGATTTCGGCAATACGCTGGGCTGCGTCCGGACCTTTGAGAAGCCGGTTGAAGCGTCCCTGCTTCATAACATAATCATCCACCGATTCCGCCGCCTTTTTGCCGCTGATGATACTCGCACTGGGATTGCTGAAACTGATTTTGCCATTTTCTGCTTCCCACAATAGCCAGGCACCAGAGCGTACGGCCATACGGCTCATCTGCACCGTATCGTGCATATCGAATTGCCATCCCAAATAACAGGGGGCCAAAATTTCGATGTATTTCATGCCGGGGATGCTTTTGGCCTTCAGCACCTTGTCATACAGGTCACCCGGGTAAGCTACGGTAGCGGTCGCTACATAGGGTATGTGGTGCTCCAGCATCAGCAGGGCCATATTTTTCTTGGGCTGGCGCTTACCGGTAGGGGTAGTGGTGGTAAAGGTTCCGCGAGGTGTGGCACCGCTGCGTTGCACTCCCGTGTTGCTGTATGCTTCATTGTTATAGCAAAAGAAAATGAAATTGTCGTTGCGCTCGGCTGCAGCTGAAAGCGCTTGGAAGCCGATGTCATAGGTTCCGCCATCGCCCACCCAGGTGAACACTGTAGGAAGTTCTCCCTGAAAACGGCCTTTTTCTTTCATTATCTCGACGGCATTAGCGATGCCGGAAGCAGAAGAGCCAGCGGACGCAAAGGTGATATTGATGCAGGGCCAATTGTAGCCCAGCTTGGGGGTCATGCCCATGCTGGCCACCGAGCAGGAGGGAGTTAACAGCATTATGGCGTTTGGCCCAAGAGCCTTGCCCACCATGCGCAGACCCATGGTGGCGGGGCAGCCCCCGCAGGCCCCGTTGCCGCTTAATACCTGCTCAATATCCGGTAATTTCTTAATACTGGTAGCCATATCTCATCCATTCCTTTCGTGGTCTGTCTCGTGACATGATCAAGGTGAATAAAATCTTGTTAGGTAGACAGCGTCCCCAAAAATCTTGTTGCGATATCTATTCTTCCATCATGGCGCGTATCTCAGCGGCCATAAAGCGGCGAGTCAGATCGATTCCGCCAATACCCATCACCCGGTTTTTAACCGTGATGTCGTTACGCCGGCCAAAGAGAGCGCTCTTAAGCTCAGCAGCCAAAATTCCCCCGGGATGACCGAAGTTGTAATTGCGATCTAAAACCATAACCTGAGCATTCTGTGGAAGTGCCTGGATAATATCCTCAGATGGGAAGGGCAGATACAGGCGCGGCCTTAGTAAACCGGCCCTGATGCCCTGCTCGAGAAGGATATCGACCGAGAGTCGCAATTCAGCTGCCATGCTGTTGACGGCAAAGGCTACAACTTCGGCGTCTTCCAGGCGATATGTGTCGATGGTATCTCCATCCCACATGCCCGTGATTTCCTTGTATTCTTGCGCCGCCTCTTTCACCAGCGGGACGGACGCCATTATATCATCCGAAAGCATCTGACGGAAGGGTGCGTATTCAGATGCCACGGTCACATTGCTGAAGGATGACGGATGAGCCGGATCGAGGCGCCATCCCGGTTCGTGCGGAGGCAGGAAACGGTCGATATCCTCCTGGGGTGGGAGGGTGAGAGGCATCAGGCAATGGGAGATGGCAAAGCCGTCGAAGTTGACCATCACCGGGAGGTTGATCTGTTCAGCTACCCGGAAGGCCTGCAGTATAGTGTTGAAAACTTCCTGGTTGGAGGAACAATGATATTGGATCCAGCCGGTATCACGCTGGGCCATTGAGTCCTGATGATCAGCCCACAGGGTCCAGGGAGCAAAAATACCACGGTTGACGTTGCACATCACCACCGGCAGACGTCCCCCGGAAGCCATATGCAAAACTTCATGCATATACAGCAGGCCGTTAGCAGAGGTGGCGGTGAAAACTCGGGCACCTGCTGCGGATGCAGCCACCGCGGCAGCCAGAACGCTGTGCTCGCCCTCCACCGGAATGAAACGGGCATTCAGCTCGCCGTTTTCGACCATGGCGGCTACCGCTTCCATAATGCTGGTCTGGGGAGTGATGGGGTAGCCGGGAACCACGTCCACCCGGGCACTTTTTACGGCTAGCGCGGCGGCATTATTGCCGGTAGCCATTATAACTTGCGCTGCTTTCATGCGGCTATTCCTCCATTTCCATGCTGATCGCTCCGGTGGGGCATTCTGCAGCGCATACACCGCAACCTTTGCAATAGCGGTAATCGATGGTTATTTCTTTGCGGTCAATGACTGCTTCCGGACAAAATGCCCAGCAAAACTGGCATTTGGTGCACTTCTCGGTGTCAACCACCGGTCGATGTGTTCGCCATGATCCAGTGTCACCACCAGCTCCCTTCATCGGCCAGGAAATAGGCTGGTAAGCTTTCGTAACTGATTTCATCTATTCCATTCCTTTCACTAATCCATAAATGCAGAACGCTATTCGCTAATCTGGATTACAGTGTTATAAGCCTTGCCTGCGGCGCCCAAATTGCGCTCCCCGCTTGCCCCCGGCCACTTGTTCATAATGGTTTGTTCCATGACATGCTGTGGGATGTTTAAAACCCGGCACACTGCGCCAAACAAAGGTATATTGATATTGGGTCCGTCAGCCGAAAATAATTCGGCTTCACGGGCGATAGCTTCTGCATCTACCTGCCAGGTTGGGTGTGCCGCTACGGCCATGGCGTAAGGAGCATTGATTATAACAGTACCATGCTTGGTGATTCCCTCTCTAACCGCCGCTTCAGTGAGTTTTTCGCTCATAACCACTAAATAGTCGGGCAGTTCGCACTGACTGTGGGCATGAATAGTGGTGGGGGCCATGCGCACTGCAGCCCGCACCGGCGCTCCGCGGCGTTCCACCCCGAAAAAAGGCAGGGCCTGTCCTTGCTCACCGTTTTCAAGCGCGGCTTGCGCCAACAAGTGAGCCAGGGTGACCGAGCCCTGACCACCAAAGCCGTTGATTCTTAGTTCTAACATATTGTTCCTCCAATCTCCTATAGTGTTGCCAGAGGTCATGCTATCCCGCAGCCCGCCACAGATCGGGTTTGTCCTTCCCTATACCCGAAATCCTGACAGCATGCCCGAGCCCTCCGACCGTCTGCTGTCCTGATGGTCAGACCAATCATATTAGTAGACATTATATTACATATACCGGGCATATTTCCAGCAGAAATTATGAAAATTGCCCCTGGTTTTCGCCGGCAGCACCGGGCTGGTGTTAATAAATGGGATTATGATAGAATGAACCTGAAAGTAGTGCAGGGGAGATGAAAGATGTTATGAGACATACAATTGATGCTCGCGGACTTGCCTGTCCCCAGCCCGAAATGATGACGGAAAATCTGCTCGCCCTTCCTGGTATTACCCGGGTTTTGGCGATTGTTGCCGACCCGGCAGCCCTGGAAGGCATTCAGCGCCTGGTTGAAGCTAAGCGGATGGGTAGTTCGGTGGAAGAACAGGAAGGCACATTCTATATAGACATTGTCAAAGAAACCGTGCGGGTACAAAAGGAAAATGTGCAAGGCCGCACGGTAATACTAATTAAAAGCAATATCCTGGGAGACGGAAACGATACTCTGGGTTCCGTTCTCATGCAAAGCTTCGTATTTACTCTCACCCGGTTGGACGGTGAGCTGAAAAGCCTTCTGTTTCTAAACGGCGGGGTCCTGCTGACTACAGCGGGATCCCAGCTAATCAACTGTTTGAAACAGCTTGAATGCAACGGGGTAGATATCGTGTCCTGCGGGACATGTCTGGAATACTACGGCCTGCTCGACAGGCTGGAAGTAGGCCGGGTGGGAAATATGTATGCCATGGTCGAGGCAATGATGCAGTCTAGCAAAGTCATCGTATTATAATGCAACAGCTGATTTTAGACCGGAGCATCTGAAGATCTCCGGCAGATTGAATTCTGTTGGGAGGCAGGCTGGTTTGTCATATCAGGATAGCAGGTTGATTGGTATAGACATCGTGGATATTGACCGGCTCCGCAAAGCAGTAGCCAGGACTCCTCGTTTGTTGCACCGGGTTTTTACCGAGCGGGAAATTGATTATTGTTTCCGGAAAAAGGACCCTTTCCCCTCTCTGGCAGCCCGCTTCGCAGCCCGGGAAGCCTTGCGCAAGCTGGATCAGGTCTTTATCGCTGGAATTCGTTTTCATGATACCGAGGTGATTGTCGACACAGAAGGCCGGCCGGGTTGGGCTCTGCATGGCAATGCCCTGGAAAAATCAAGGGCTGCCGG
>JAAZOA010000007.1 GCA_012798055.1 Syntrophomonadaceae bacterium
CATAACCCGGAAAACACTGACTATGAGTGATGGCAGCACCTGCCTATATCAGCCTTTCACACGCATAAGCAATGGTGGTTACGATATAGAAGCCGAGGATTTGACTCCCGGGCAAAATGTGGTAGTGACCACCCTCCTGTCTTCTGCTCCCTGGGACCCGGTAGTGGCAGAAGTGGAAGCCAAGCCATTAGACCAGACTGGGGAGCCGCGCTTGAGAATTTCGGCCCGCACCTTGAACGGGGTGTTGATAGTACAAGGGCTAACTGATGCGGATAGAGTTTATCTATATCGTCAGGATGGCAGCCGGGAGCGGATTTTGATCACAGCGGGGAGATTCAGCGCGGCATTCAAATCGCTTGCCAACGAAAAAAAGCTCCAGGCTGTAGCCTTACAAACCGCAAGTGGGCGCTTGAAAGGCATCGAACTGGATATTGGGGCCTATGCCGGTCAGGCCGCTCCTGAAAGCTTCAGCGACATTTCCGGGCACTGGGCGCAGTCATATATCGTTGACCTGACCAGCCGGGGCATTTTACATGGATACGGGGATGGGACTTTCAGACCTGACCAGATCCTTAACCGCACCGAAATGGTGGCTATCTTTGCCAGGTGGCAAAACTTAAGTGCATTGGCCGAGCCTGACACCGATATCTTTCAGGACTATTGGCAGATACCCTGGTGGGGTCGCAGTGCGGTTTCTTCTGCCTGGGAGGCTGGATTGATCACTGGCAGTCCGGACAGATATTTTTGGCCCAGTCGTCCGGTTACCAGGGCTGAATTGGAGATTATCATGGCCCGTGTAAGAAATGTCGATAGTATTGATCTATTCCCCGGCGAATCCAAACAGCCCAATCTGCCGGTGAACCGGGCCCAACTGGCTTCTATCCTGGCTAAACAACAGTAGTATTATGGTACTCTTTCTGCCCTCATGCCACCCAGGATTGCAGCAAAAGGAGTGCGGCTGATTATGAAGGCCGCCAGCAGTGTGACTGCCGTAACTGCCAGATAAAGGCCTATGAGACCGGCACTGCCGCTCCACATGTCTGCGCAGCCTAATTTACGGGCTGAACTGGTTAGGATCGTTAAAATCAGCGGGTGCATCAGGTAGATTAAAAAAGACTGGGCCGACAGCCACCGGGTCCAGGTTGATTTCCAATCCACCATTTTGCGTGCCATAGTTAGAAAAAAATGGTAACTGACCAGGGTATAAAAGATTACACTGGGCCTAACAATCGAGACATAGATGCCGGTCAACCTGCTGTCCAGCAACATCAAGCCCAGAGCCAGCAGCCAGCATAACGCAAGATAAGAGATACGGGGGAAAATGGAAGGAAACGGTCCTGTCTTGCGCAGCTGCTCCGCAGCATACATGCCAAAAACGAAATAGAACAGCCATACGGGAAAAGCGCGCAGGTACAACATTGAATATTGTGAAGGCAAGAAGATGGATCCAATCAGATTGAGATAGAGAAGTACCTGGATACCGCCGCTGAGCAGCAGCGAAACCGGCATAAGCCATGGTGCTTGGTTCCTCATCCAATGAGTTAACAGCGGGTAGAGGAGGTACATCTGCAGGATTATTATTATAAAATACAGGTGGTAATAAGCGGTGCCCCATAAGAGGTTGCGGCCCAGGGTGACAGGCGAGAGTGTCGAAAGCGGCAGGTGCAGAATATGCTGGCTGACCATAGTGTAAATAATGGTCCAGATGATATAGGGTATCAGGACTTTTTGCAGCCGTTTGGCATAGAAAGCAGAGGCAGGAAGAGTTTTATGGTCGATGTCCTGCCAATAAAGGACCAGGCCCGACATGAGCACAAAAAGAGGAACCGCAAAACGGACCAGGTGATTCCATAAATAACCGAAACCGAGGTCCATATACCCAGCGGTGACATGGATGGCGATTACAGCCAGAGCTGTACCTCCCCGGATGAGATCCACTTCCAATAAGCGCTTCTGCATAATGTCTCTCCTGCTCCATAAAAAAGCGCCTCATAGAGGCGCTCTTTTGATCCAGTTTCCATTATATACTTATGAAATTATTTTACCAGCCAAAGGATGATAGTCTCCTGGTCAGCTTGGGTTTCCCAGTCCTTCATCTGTGCAGCCAATAAATCCAGATGTTGAATCAGAACAGTTCTTTGCACAGGGTCCTTTTCAACTGAAAGCTGGGCCAGCAAATTCTGGTACTCGGACAATTTGAGCGCATAGCGGCCGGTGAGGCTGTCTTGTTGCACATCCTTACTGATAACTGCACCCAGTCCACCCAAATCAGTGCTCAATCGAGAGGCTTTTTCCGCAGATACTGTCATTTTCAGGATCGTATAGACTCCATCAGTATTTACCTGCTGCCCCATATACAGTGTCTGGGCTTGGGCCAAAGCAGCCATGTTCTGCGCCTGTCGGATCCCAACCCCTAAATCGTCGACTTTGATTTTAAGGATCGAGGTCACGGCGTTACGTTCCTTATTCATGAAAACGGGTGCCGTATAAGCCTGACTCGGGACGGTTGGTACGGAACCGGGACTGACTGTACGATTATTTTGGGCAATAACCGGAGTCTGATCCGTATTCTGAACGTCAGGAGTAATATTAACGGGAGACAGGTTGTTATCCGGCTGAATAGTTGCCGGAGCATTCTCGGCTATCTGCATCACTGGAGCCGAACCCACGCTCAGTGCACCCCAGGCAATCATCACGGCCGCAGCTGCTGCAGCTGCAGACTGCTTCCAGTTCTTCTGTATCCAGTTGAAATACTGCGCCGGTCTAACCTTCTTATCTTCCTTGATGCGCTGCATGAGCCCCTCCTTGAATCCCGCCGGGGCAGCCATCAAGATTTCACTGTTTTGGTATAAAGCTGAAGATATCATTTTCAAGGACTCGTATTCTTTCCTGCAGTCAGGACAGGCAGCAAGATGTGCGCTTACCATCCCTGTTTCCAAAGGGGTGAGCTCACCATCGATAAATGGAGATATTAAAATTTCCATTCTGCTGCAGTCCATTTTCATCCTACCTCACCTTTTCTTCTCGAGTTCTTTCTTCAAAGCCTGCCGTCCCCGGCTGATACGGGACTTGACTGTGCCCAGGGAGCAATCCAGCATGGCGGCGATTTCTTCATAGTTGTAACCTTCCACATCCCGCAGCACCAGGGCCAGCTTGTAATCAACCGGGATGCGGTCCAGAGCTTGAGCCACCATCTGGTTGAATTCATGGCGCTCCACCCTTTCCTGAGGACTTTCCGCCTCATCGGCCAATTCCCGCTGCATCTCCCCCTCCCTGGTAGGCAGAGGTTCATCTATCGAGATGGTTGACACCTTTCTGTGGCGGCGGCAGAAATTGATCCACAGGTTCACCGTGATCCGGTGCAGCCAGGTGGCGAATTCCGCATCCCGGCGAAAGGAGCGGATACCCCGGAAGGCCTGCACGAATACCTCCTGGGCCAAATCCTGGGCATCATCCGGGTTGCCCGCCAAATAGCGGCAATGTGAATAAACCCGATCCTGGTAAAGTATAACCAGCTGTTCAAAGGAAGTCATATCTCCCAGCTGGGCCTTGACGACTAGGTCAGTAACATTTGTCAAACAATTACACTCCCAGAATAACCTGGCACAAGTACCAAGCTAATAATTAGACACAAGGTCGACATAAAAAGTTCCCCGCGGTGACGAAAAATTTTCAGGATATTTTCAGACTGTCTGTATTCGTTGAGAATTCCAAAGCCATTTCTTTTTCAGGAGATGAACATTATTTATTTTAGCATGCTGCCTGCCTAACAACAATTTCCATATCACCGGATATATTCAAGGAAGGCAAATTGAGCACATTAGTGTGTGTCCGCTGCTCCCAGGCGCTTAACGGGACAAAACCTTAATTTGTCTTTGATAATCGCGACATATGCATTATATTATATGAGGACAAAAAATAAATATCCGAATCCGGGAACTTTTTGACCACAGTTGTTGTCTAAATTGAGAGTCAGCCAGGTGATTCCCTTTATACCATGCAGGGATCCAGGCTTACATAAAGCCGGTAATACCTTAAATAGGCGGCTTAAAAGGAGGGGAGAAGAGAGCCTGAAAGAAGTAGTCTTCCTCTATGTCTGGGGAAGATGATCACCTCTTATTTAGGGATTTTGCCCTGATCACCTGAGATAACCCCAAAATTTTTTAAAAGGAGGATATATAATTGATTAAGATTAGAAACAAAAGAATCGCGCTTCTGCTAGTCTTGACTATGCTGGCCACTATGTTTGTCGGCGTAGGCATCGCTTCTGCAGGCGATCCGGTTAAAGTAAGCTC
>JAAZOA010000046.1 GCA_012798055.1 Syntrophomonadaceae bacterium
GGTTGATGATTCCTGCAATATTGGCTAAAGAGCCATTGGGGTTGAAAATGGCGTCCTCATCACCGTCCGGGCCGCAATATGTGAAGACTATGCGTCTTTCCCGCTCCAATTCCTCCAGGGTGGCCGCATCACAATAGTAATTGCCTTCACCATGGGCTATAGGCACGGTTATGACCTGATCCAGCTCCAGTTGGTTGGTAAACGCCGTATCCTGGCGTTTTACCTTGAGGTTCACCGGGGCACAGATGAATTTCAGGCTGCGGTTGCGGAGCATGGCCCCTGGCAAGAGGCCAGCTTCCAGCAGGATCTGAAAACCATTGCAGATGCCGATGACCAGGCCACCCTGGCCGGCGAAATCCACTACCGCCGGCATTACGGGTGAGAAGCGGGCGATGGCCCCGGTCCGGAGGTAGTCCCCATAGGAAAATCCCCCTGGCAGTATTAAGGCATCGAAGCCTGCTACCGACGTTTTTTTGTGCCATATATATTGGGCTTCCTGGCCCATAACTTCCTTTACTACATGGAAACAGTCGGCATCACAGTTTGAACCCGGGAATACGACCACGCCAAATTTCATTTTCCCTGTACCTCCACCATCTCAACCCGGTAATTCTCAATTACCGGATTAGCCAGCATTTTGTCGCTCATCTCCTCGAGTTCCCTTTGGGCAGTGGCCAAATCTTCAGTTTCCAGCCAGACCTCGATGAATTTGCCGATCCGCACCTGTTTCACACCCTGATAATTTAAAACCTGCAGCGACTTGCGGACCGCATCCCCTTGAGGATCCAATACTCCTTCTTTCAGAGTCACATAGATATTGGCCTTATACATATTCATTCCCCCTGAGCGCAATGCGCGATTATTAACCGTTGACGGCGGCGACTGCTGTTTCTATGCGGCGCACAACCTCCTGGTAGGCTTCCGCCTCTTTGCCCAGGTCGCGCCTGAACCGATCCTTGTCCAGTTTTTCCAGGCTCTCCTTATCCCACAGACGGCAGGTATCCGGGGAGATCTCATCCCCCAGGATGACCCGGCCCTGGTAGAGGCCAAATTCCAATTTGAAGTCCACCAGGATGATGCCGATACTGTCGAAGAACTTTTTCAAAATCTCGTTGATTCGCTCCGCCTGGGAATGCATCTCCTTGAGCTGCTCATCGGTGGCCCAGCCCAGGACCCGGGCATGGTATTCGTTGATCATGGGATCATGCAACTCGTCATTCTTGTAATAGAGCTCGATAATAGTGGCAGGCAGGGGCATTCCCTCCTCTTTGCCCACCCGTTTGGCCAGACTACCGGCGATCAGGTTGCGGACCACCACTTCCACCGGTATTATGCGCAAATTCTTGACCAATACGTTGCGCTCGTCTATCTGCCTGACCAGGTGGGTCTCGATGCCCTCCTTTTCCAGGAGCCCCATGAGCAGGTTGGAGACCCGGTTGTTGACGATGCCTTTATTCTCGATGATGCCTTTTTTCAAGCCGTCGAAAGCGGTGGCCTCATCCTTGTATTTCATTAGAACCTGGTTGGGGTCATCGGTGCTGTAAATCTGCTTGGCTTTACCTTCGTACATCAACTGGCCTGCTGTCATCTCATTCATCCCCTCTTCTGCTTACTCCAACCCGCAGCGCTTGAAAATATAATCTACATTGGAAGTATAGATGCCATAATCGAAAATTTTCTCGATTTCATCCGGATTCAGACTGGCCATGATGGCCGGGTCATCCAGGACCAATTCCTTGAAGCTGACCTGTTGAGCCCAGCTCTGCATGGCGCGGGTCTGGACGATCCTGTAGGCATCTTCCCGCAGCATGCCTTTACTCACCAGGGCCAGGAGCAGCTGCCCGGAGAACACCAAACCCAGGGTTTTCTCCAGGTTGCGGGCCATGTTATCCTCATAAACCACCAGGCCTTCCATGATGGCTATAAATTTCTGCAGCATGTAATCCAGCAGGATGCAGCTGTCCGGGATTATTACCCGCTCCACGGAAGAGTGGGTCAGATCCCGTTCATGCCAGAGGGCTACGTTTTCCAGAGCTGCCAGGGCATTGCCCCTCACCACCCGGGATAAACCGGCAACCCTTTCGCTCATCATCGGATTGCGCTTGTGGGGCATGGCTGAGGATCCCTTCTGTCCCTTCTGAAATGGCTCCTCAACTTCGAGGATCTCGGTCCGCTGCAGGTTTCTGATCTCCGTAGCCATTTTTTCCACGGAACTGGCTACCACTGCCAGGGTGGTCATCAATTGGGCATGGCGATCCCGCTGGATCACCTGGGTGGATACCGGGCAGCAGTTCAAGCCCATTTTCTCACATACGTATTCCTCCACCTGGGGGTGAAGATGGGCAAAATTGCCTACCGCACCGGATATGGCTCCGCAGGCAATAACTTCCCGGGCCTGGCGCAGGCGCTCGATATCCCGGTTCAGTTCAGTGAACCAGATCGCCATCTTCAGGCCGAAAGTGGTGGGCTCTCCATGGACCCCGTGGGTGCGGCCGATAGTCAGGGTGTATTTATGTTTGATGGCGATGGTCGATACAATCGCCCGCAGCTTTTCCAGTTTGGCCAGGATAAGATCGGTTGCATCCCGCATCTGCATGGCCAGCCCGGTATCCAGGATATCGGAAGAGGTCATGCCCAGGTGGATATATTTGGAGGCATCGCCTACGTTTTCACCCACATTGGTCAAAAAGGCGATAACATCATGGTGGACTTCGGCCTCTATTTCCTGGATGCGCAGGACATCGAATCTGGCTCTCTCCTGGATCTCCTTGACCGCGTCCGCAGGTATTTTGCCCAGTTGGGCCCAGGCTTCACAAGCGGCAATCTCTATCTTCAGCCAGTTGTCCAGCTTGGTCTGCTCCGACCATATGGCCCCCATGGCCGGCAAGGTATATCTTTCGATCATTACTGCTCCCCCTTATGTTGCAGGTACTTTTTCAGGCCCATTTCCTTGAGGCGCTGATCCTTCTGCCGCACCTCTGCAGCCGTTCTGAGGCGGTAGTCCAGCAGTTTGTCCCGCAACTCCTGGTCATTTATGGCCAGGATCTCCACCGCCAGGAGGGCGGCATTGGCAGCGCCGTTGATAGCCACCGTGGCCACCGGAATGCCCTTGGGCATTTGCACTATGGAGTACAGGGAGTCGACCCCCGACAAAGTGCTGGTTTTCACCGGAATGCCGATGACCGGCAGGACCGTATAAGCCGCTATCACCCCGGGCAGGTGGGCTGCTCCCCCCGCACCGGCTATTATAACCTTCATCCCCTGCCCGGCTGCTCCCCTGGCGTAAACAGCCGTTTCTTCCGGCAAACGATGGGCGGAACACACCGTAATATCGTATTCCACCCCGAATTCGTCCAGTATCTGGGCAGCTTCCTTCATGACCGGCAGATCCGAGTCGCTCCCCATTATTATTCCGACTGCGGGCACCCTATTCCACGCCCCTCCCCTAAGATTTGGACCTATTGGCAAACAAAATATTCAAGCCCAAGAAGACAGGTTCATAACCGAAACCTATCCGCCTGGGCTTTTGTCCCTATACGGTGTAGCGCCTTTAAGCGCCTGTGTCACTCGGACCAGTCCATACCCAAACCATGCGGAACCCTAGACACACTTTCGCGTTTATCGCTATTGATTTGACTTACATCCTGATATTAACAAAGCTTGGGGGCGGTGTCAATCACCGGGGGGAAAAGCAAAAGCGTATCCCGGGCGACCGGGATACGCTTCCTGTTCTGATCTCGCTACCTGCCTTTGAAAATGCTGCCTAAGCGGTCTTTCAAGCTGGTATTGACGCTGATGCTGCTGTTATTGTTGTTGATCTTGTCCCGCAGGCCGCCGAATATGTCTTCCTCGCCCCGTTTGAGGAGGGCATCGATTTCGATATTCCGGGTGGTCACGGTTACGGCGTCGTCCGGGTTCTCCCACAGGGTGACACCTTTGACCGCCATGCCCAACAACACCAGGTTGTCATCCAGGAAATTGAAGAAATACATGGCCATATTGTTGCAGCTGGGTTCGATGATGGTGAAGGGATAGGCCTCGTTCAAAAGCACCCCGTCATAGCGCAGCAGGGTACAATCAACAATTGAGGAGATCTTGGCGTAACCCGGGGCATCCGGATTTTTTTCCATCGTTTCCACATCGACCTTGACCTGCCAGTTGTGCCGGTGGATTGGGGTCTTGACCCCGTCAACGGTCTCAAAATGCCGGCTGTCGATGAAGACATCGAAGCGCATCTCGGTTTCATCGGCGCCCAGGACTTCTATGTCCAGGGCCTGCAACTCTTTCTCATAGACTTCAGCTACCCCCATGGAATAACCGTGATGTTCCTGATGGGCATAGGGCAGGTCTGCCTCTGTTGATTCCGCAGTGATTTCTTCAACTTCGATTTCCACATCCCCAGGTTCCCGCAGCGAGTATTCCCACTTATCCAACAGCATGGGAGGAATGTCATCGTTAAAAACCTCCTCGCCTTTTTGTTCCTGTTCCACCTGGTTCGGGGCGTTATCGGGCTCGCGCAGGGAATAGCCTCGCCGGGGCAGCGGCAGGTCCTCAAACGACCCCATAGCATCGCCCTGGAGGGGCATGACTGGTTCCTGCAAGGATTCGTCCTGGGGTTCGCGCAGCGAGTATTCCCGTTTGGGCAGGGGCATATCTGCATAGCCGGCCACATCATCGACCATTTCGGCTTCCACCGCCTCTGCTGCCAAATCTTGCAGTCCCAGGGATGATTCTTCGCCACTGGTTTCAGTCCTGTCCATATTCATGTCCAAAGCGGAGGATTCTTGCAGAGCAACCAGGTCGATTTCGGTCTTCGGCTCCGCAATAGGCTCTTCAGCCTGGGCTGCTGGCGGGTCCAGTTCCATGGCCAGTAAGCTGATCTCTTTGTCGATAACGTTGATCTGCTCGTGCAGGGGCCCGACGGTGCGGTGAGCATTGTCAACTATCCGGTCCACCCGGGTTTGGGCCATATCCGAGATGCCCTGGGCAATTTTTTCCGCTTCCA
>JAAZOA010000047.1 GCA_012798055.1 Syntrophomonadaceae bacterium
AGCCGACCAAGCACGCACTATCAGGATACCGGTGCACATGGTAGAGACTATAAACAAGCTGTCCCGGGTGCAGCGCAGCCTGCTGCAGACTCTGGGACGCGAACCCACCCCCAGCGAAGTGGGTGCGGAGATGGATATTCCCGTGGAGAGAGTCATTGAAATCATGAAGGTAGCCCAAGAACCGGTATCGCTGGAGACTCCCATCGGCGAAGAAGATGACAGCCACCTGGGGGATTTCATTACCGATGAGGAAGCTGAATCTCCGGAGGAGTCCGCCTCCTTTGTACTCCTCAGGGAACATATGGATGGGATTTTAAATACCCTGACCGACCGGGAAGAGAAGGTATTGCGTTTGCGTTTCGGACTTGATGACGGACGACCTCGTACCCTGGAGGAAGTGGGGCAGGAATTCGGCGTCACCAGGGAGAGGATCAGGCAGATCGAAGCCAAGGCCTTGAGGAAACTGCGCCATCCTTCCCGCAGCAAGAAATTGAAGGACTACATCGAATAAATGCCCGGGCTCAATCGTGCTAATCTATCCGGCTGTATTGACATGATTTCCTAATGAATATATAATTAGCTTCGTTGGGTCCTTCCTCGATAGCTCAACGGTAGAGCATCCGGCTGTTAACCGGAGGGTTGTAGGTTCGAATCCTACTCGGGGAGCCATTGCCATCAAAAGCGGTAATCCTAGTGTTTACCGCTTTTTCATTGCCTTGAAACCCCGAAAATAAAATGCTTTTTCTATTGATTTTTAGGGGGATTTTATATATACTAACTCTTGCGGGGTTTCCAGAGAGAACTCCGGGCCTATAGCTCAGTTGGTAGAGCTACCGGCTCATAACCGGTTGGTCCCAGGTTCGAATCCTGGTAGGCCCACCATATCATGGCCCCTTGGTCAAGCGGTCTAAGACACCGCCCTTTCACGGCGGTAACGGGGGTTCGAGTCCCCCAGGGGTCACCAGGGCGATTAGCTCAGCTGGGAGAGCGCCTGCCTTACAAGCAGGATGCCGGCGGTTCAAGCCCGTCATCGCCCACCAATAAAACCTTGAAGTCCCCGGAGATATCCGGGGTTTTGTTTTTTTGATCCAGATCACCTGTAATCTAGGCAAGGAGTGCAGGTGGTTTTCATTTGATTTGGCGCAGCCCACAGAAGATCAAAGTCAGGGAGAGGTCGCAGAGCCCTGGAAGTTAGATTTTGCCAGGACAATGTACTAAAATATAGGTGAACGACATCTTCTGAATGCCTGAAGGAGGAGTGTGATATGCACCTTACCGAAAATGTGAGAAGATTTGGTAACCGTCATTTCAACTACTTCGTCGTAGGTGAGCGGGATGCTGCTATCGTTGAGTGCGGCGTGAGCGGGGGAGTTTACAGTTTCGGCCAGGAGTGGTCCAAATTCAGCCCCAAACCAGACATTCGGCACCTAGTAATCTCCCATGCTCATTTTGATCATGTTTGCGGAGTGCCAGCCCTACAGGAATTATTCCCCCAGGCTGAGGTGGGAGCAAGTGCTGAAGCCCGGCGGATCCTGAGTAAAAGCAAGGTAATGGCGAATTTTTTCGCCCAGGATGTCAAGATGTCTGAGGTTTTACATGAGCAGGGCGTGATTCCTCTAATTCCGCCCCGGCCGGTACCTGAAACCATTGCTGTGGACACAGTCATAGCCGCCGGCGATAGTATCAAACTATCGGGCGGGCTCGATTTGCAGGCTTTGGAGGCTCAAGGTCACAGCCCCTGCGGTCTAGCCTTTTACCTGCCTCAGGACAAAGTGATGTTTGTGGCTGATGCGGGCGGCTTTCAGATCAGGGATGATTTTCTCTTCCCCATATTTTTCCAAGATTACCAGACCTATATCGAAACCCTGCTCAGTTTGCGGGGATATCCCGCCCGGGTCTTAGCCGTCCCCCATGAGAGGATCTGGTTTGATGATGATGTTAAGGCTTTCTTCGACCGGGCAATTAAACAGGCCCAGGCGGCGTATGATGACATAGCTTTCATGCTTGACAAAGGCTGGGACGAAAATGATATGAGTAATTTCCTGTTCCAGCGGTATTACAGGGACGACCTGCGTATCTATACCCCTGAAAACATCAGGGGTTGTGTGGAACTACTGATCCGCCGCGTAAAAGAATGTTTGTAAAATGCTGGCATTTACCGTTTGGGGTTAGATCCGATCCTGAGGATATACTCCCATGCAGACTGTAATTGGCCGACGCGTTTTCATATGGCTACATATTTTCCACTACATGGTAATCGATGATCTCAGCTTCTGTATCGTCGTCTCCGATGTCTCGATAAACCGGGGTGATGGTATAACTGCCGATTGCCTCAGTGGCTAAATCGCCCCCGCATTTCCAACATTCGGCATACTCGCTGCCGGTCCAACCATGCAGGGCATAGGTACTGCCACCTTTTTTGATGAGTTTAATCTTTTCGTCCTGCCACCATCGCCCAGCATCCTCGTAAGGCTTGGTTTCCTGGTTGAGGTAGAAAATATCGCTTGCGGCGGCTTCGATTTCTTCAGCAGACAGGTTCCGGCCCTTGATGCCGAATTCCTCATTGGCAGCCGCCAGGGCCGCCCTAATCTCCTCCAGACTCAAATTTTTCAGTTCCTCTGGGGATACATTGCTGAAAACTATATCTAATAAATCTTCGGCTCCGACGCCTATTGTACTCTCCTCTGACCATAGCCGGTATTCGGTGCCATCAGCTAGGGTCAGGAGCCAATCATCACCACTGAGTGATTCTATCTCTGCTCCCTCGGGAAGCTGCCATTCACCTCCTCCAAGGTATTCTACTCCCAGTTCCTCGATTGATGGGACCTCATGCGGATCATGAAAATGTGGGTTAATGCCTGCCTGAGCCATAGCGAAACCTCCTCCCAAAATAATATGTGCTCCCAATTGTGGGGTGATAATTGAGGTCGTAGGATGATTATAGCAATAGAAGACTGCCTGGACCTGATTTTCAAGGCATCAGAGCTCATAGAAACATACTGCGAGGAGCCCTGGTCCGGTATGGACTCCAAGAGCTGGGCTGATATCTGAGAAAATAAGCTCGCGGAGGTTGGACATTTTTTTGAATTTTACCAGCATTCCCTCGCCTTCGGCCTTGGCGGCCCCATGCATTACCGCCAGGTTGAAGGGGCGATTGCCGACGCTTTCCTGTACTAGTTCTATTAGCCTATCGATTGACTTTTGCCGGCCTCTCACTTTAGCGTGAGTATAATATATCCCATCCTGGTTGATCCCGATGATGGGCTTGAGGTTGAGGAATTCACCCAGCATACCGGCCACCAATCCAATCCTGCCTCCCTTGCGCAGGTATTCGAGTGTTTCGATAACGTAATAAGCCTTGACTCTGAGCTGCAAGGCCAGCAGCCTTTCCCACACTTTTTCAAAACTCAGTCCCTGGAGAATATTGCGGGCTGCATCCAGGACCATCCAACCTGTGGCCATAGACAGGGTTTTGCTGTCAAACACACTGATCACGATATTGTCGAAATCCTTCGCAGCTAGCTGCATGGCTTGAAATGTCCCGGATAAACCGCTGGAAAGAGCAATGGCCAATATGTGCGTGAAACCTTCCTGGCAGGCTTTTTCATAGGCAGCACTTATTTCCTCGATGTTGGGCATGGAAGTGGAGGGGATTTCAGCCGGCATACGGTTATACACATCCATAGGTTGTATATCCACCCGGTCTGAATATTGTTCATGAGGATAAATGACCTTGAGAGGCAAAATGGTGATGTTGTACTGATCGACGAACTCCTTGGGCAGGTCGCAGGCACTATCAGCTATCAGGGCGATTTTGTCGGCCAATGGTTTCACTCCTTCGTTGCGGCTCCCAGTCTGGCCACCTTGGTAATTCCATTTTAAATTATTGCGGTCGGATAGGCAAAATAATCCTGCAGGGCGAAGGGGCATCTTCTTACCAGGTTGTTTAGCCCTTGACAGGGTTGGCGGCAGAAGATAGAATTGACGAGTAAAGCAAAAATACTTTACACAGGGAGGGGCCTCATGCTGGAAAAGATCAGCCATGTAGTTTTGCTGAAGGATTTCTACGGTCCTCTTTTGACCCAGAAGCAGCAGGATATTATGAACCTCCATTATGAGAACGACTGGTCTCTTTCTGAGATCGCCGACCATATGCATACCAGCCGCCAGGCAGTCTTCGACATGGTCAAACGGGTCCAGGCCCAGTTGGAAGAATTGGAAGAAAAGCTGGGGGTAGTGGGAAAATTCCAACTGACCCGCCGCCGTTTGACGGAGGTAGTTGATATGCTTGACCGGCCCGAGCGGCAGCAAGCCGATATCGACCAGGCCATAAAGCTCTTAAGGGAGCTAATCGGCTTACTGTAAATAAAGGAGAGATATTGTGGCATTTGAAGGATTGTCGGATCGGCTGCAGGAGGTTTTCCGCAAACTGCGGGGCAAAGGCAAAATATCCGAGGATGATGTTAAGCAAGCCATGCGGGAAGTCCGCTTGGCTCTCCTAGAGGCTGATGTCAACTACAAGGTAGTGAAGAACTTCATAGCGGCAGTCAGCGAGAGAGCTGTGGGCCAGGAGGTGCTGAAGAGTGTAACCCCGGGCCAACAGATTGTGAAAATCGTCTATGACGAGATGGCCAAATTGATGGGAGAAGCAGAGAATAAACTCCAGGTGGCTTCCCGGCCTCCCACGGTTTTCATGGCCGTTGGGCTTCAGGGCGCAGGCAAGACGACCACTGTGGCCAAATTGGCGAAGAACTCTATCAAACAGGGGCGGCGTCCTTTGCTGGTAGCCTGCGACATTTACCGTCCTGCGGCTATAAAGCAATTGCAGGTGCTGGGCGAACAGGTGGGTGTCCCTGTATTTGCGGCTGGGCAGACTGATCCGGTCAAGATAGCCAATGATGCCGTCGAATTTGCCCGGGCTCAAAACCGCGATCTGGTGATTATCGATACTGCTGGACGATTGCATATAAATGAAGAGTTGATGAGTGAACTCAAAGATATCAAGCAAGCCGTTGAACCTCACGAAATTCTCTTGGTCGTGGATGCCATGACCGGCCAGGATGCAGTCAACGTAGCGGAAGCATTCAACCATGACCTGGGCTTGACCGGGGTCATACTGACTAAACTGGATGGAGACACTCGAGGCGGAGCGGCTCTTTCTGTCAAAGCGGTTACTGGCTGTCCAATAAAGATGGTAGGTATGGGTGAAAAACTGGATGCACTGGAGCCCTTCTACCCTGACCGCATGGCTTCCCGGATACTGGGGATGGGGGATATCCTGACCCTGGTGGAAAAAGCCCAGGAGAACTTCGATCAACAGCAAGCCCGGGAGATGGAAAGGAAAATCCGCCAGCAAGAGTTTACCCTTGAAGATTTCCTGCAGCAGATGCAGCAGGTGAAGTCCATGGGCCCTTTGGAAGACCTGCTAGGCATGATCCCAGGTATGGGCAAACATATTAAGGAAATGAAGGGCGAAATCGATGAAAAAGAATTTGCTCATGTTGAGGCCATCATAAAATCAATGACCAGGGAAGAGAGACATAACCCCTCCATCCTCAATGGCAGCCGCAAGAAAAGGATTGCCCGGGGCAGCGGGACCAGGGTGCAGGAGGTAAACCGCTTGCTCAAGCAATTCGAGGAGTCCCGCAAGCTGATGAAACAGCTCACCGAAATGGGGGGTAAGAAAGGCAAGCGCATGGGTCTTCCGAATTTCAAACTACCTTTTTAGACTTGGATCAGATACTTACAACACCTGTTCAAGGCGGGGCTTGGTCCGGCGGACCAGCCAGTCAGAACGCGTTTTTATAAGTATATAATTATCGAGGAGGTGAAAATTATGGCGACAAAAATCAGGTTGAAGAGAATGGGAGCTAAAAAGAATCCTTTTTACCGTGTGGTAGTAGCCGACTCCAGAACCCCGCGTGATGGGCGTTTTATCGAGGAAATCGGATATTATGATCCCGCTACCGAGCCCGCTACCATCAAGATAGACGAGGAGAAGGCCCTAAAATGGCTGGCCACTGGCGCAAAACCGACTGATACAGCTAAATCCCTGCTGCAGAAGCAGGGCATTCTGAGTAAATTTGCCGAAAGCCGCAAATAGTTGGAGTAATGCTTGGGGGTGTAACACAAGTGAAAGAACTCATTGAACTGATTGCCCGCTCGCTAGTTGATAATCCCGATCAGGTGCAGGTTATTGAGACGGAAAATGAGTCCTCGGTCTTGTTTGAACTGAGGGTTGCACCGGAGGATATGGGCAAGGTTATTGGAAAACAGGGCAAGATCGCTAAATCGATCCGCACTCTCACCAAAGCGGCTGCAGCCAAGGCTGGCAAACGAGTTGTCGTTGAGATAATGCGCTAACAGCAGCTATCAGCTATTTAGGGAGTATTCTGGTTGGGGACCGATTGTAGGTATCCTGTGGAGGGGAATCAGGTGCAGCTTAATGACTTGATAAAAGTGGGGAAAATCCTTGGAACGCATGGTTACAAAGGCACCGTGAAGGTGATGCCTTTAACTGATTTTCCCGAACGCTTTCGGCCGCAACAAAGGTTCATTATCAACCAGGGAGCCAATTTGGTGGAATTCACTTTAGAGACCAGCAGCCCTCACCGGGGGCAGCTTCTGATAAAGTTTAAAGAGCTGAACAGCTTGGAAGAAGCGGAGCGATATCGCAATGCTTATATCCATGTTGAACCCAAAGACCTTCATACCCTCCCTGAAGGCCATTACTACCATTTCCAACTGGTAGGCATGGAGGTATATGATGCTGAGAAGGGCTATTTGGGCAAGTTGACCGAAATTTTGGAAACAGGTGCCAATGACGTGTATGTAGTAAGATCAGATCGATACGGAGAAGTACTCATACCCGCCATTGCCCAAGTAATTGGTGAAGTGGATGTGAAACAGAATCGCATACAGGTCAATCTCCTGCCTGGTTTGCTGGAGGAAGACTTTTGAAAATCGATATTTTGACCCTGTTCCCGGCGATGTTCGCTTCTCCTTTCGAGGAGAGCATAATTGCCCGAGCCCGCCACAAAGGTTTGGTGGAGATCAACACCATAAATATACGCAATTATGCCCTGGACAAACATCAGCAGGTGGATGATTACCCTTTTGGGGGCGGAGCGGGAATGGTAATGAAGGCAGATGTATTGGCGTGCGCAATCGCTGCTGTCAAGACGCAAGATTCTCACCTGATTTACCTTTCTCCCCAGGGCAAGCGCCTGGATCAGTTGCAGGTAATGAGGCTCGCCCGCCTGGAGCATCTTGTTTTGCTGTGCGGTCATTACGAAGGTATCGATGAAAGGGTCATGCAGTTCGTTGACGAGGAGGTATCGATTGGTGACTATGTACTGAGCTGGGGGGAAATTGCCGCCATGGTGTTGGTGGACGCCATCACCCGGCTCATCCCCGGGGTATTAGGAGATGAAAGATCCTCGCAGGAGGAAACCTTTGCGGGAGGATTGCTGGAGTATCCCCACTATACCAGGCCGCGCAGTTTCCAGGGCCAGGAAGTACCGGAAGTACTTCTTTCCGGTCATCATGAACAGATTCGCTTATGGAGAAAGAAGCAGGGTCTTGTTCGCACCCTGCTGAAGCGACCCGAACTGCTCCTTGAACGGGAATTTGATCCTGAAGAAAGAGCGCTGCTGGAGGAAATACTATTCGGCAAGGAGAAGCACAGTTGAGATCATCCAAAGTTTTTATAGCCTTGCTGCATCACCCGATATACAACAAGAGGATGGATATTGTGACCACCTCCATAACTAACCTGGACCTGCACGATATTGCCAGGGCAGCCAGGACTTACGACACAGATGGATTTTTTGTGGTTCATCCTGCAGCCAGCCAACAAAAATTGGTCAGGGATATCCTGGCATACTGGCAGGAAGGATATGGGGGACAATATAATCGGGACCGCCAGGAAGCCTTCCGCCGGCTTAAACTGGTATCAGATCTGAGATCAGCTGTCGATTTTATAGAAAGAGAAACCGGTCAGAAGGCATACACCATTGCCACGGATGCCCGGACTTATCCCAACAGCATCTCTTACCGGTCCCTCCGGGAAGAGATGCACACGCAGCAGGGGAGTTACCTCTTGTTATTCGGCACTGGTTGGGGTATGACCAGCGAAGTGATGGCCAGTTGTGATTATATCCTGGCGCCGGTCAATGGCGCTGGCGATTATAATCATCTTGCGGTCAGGAGTGCAGTATCAATTATCCTGGACCGCCTATTGGGAGAGCCTTGGTTTGTAGACTAGTTTTTTTCTTGAGCTTGCCTATGGGCTGTGGTAAAATAGGCTTGTTCTGTAATAAGGGTGAAACCCCCAAAGGTGGTTACACCTGCTGGAAGGAGGTAAGATCAAGTGCAAGACATAATGAGATCAGTGGAAGAAGAACACTATAGAAAAGACATACCGGTTTTTGGACCTGGGGATACAGTCAAGATTCATGTGAAGGTTGTAGAAGGAACCAGGGAGAGAATCCAGGTATATGAAGGCATAGTCATGAAAATCAGGGGGGCTGGGCTCTCCAAAAATTTCACCGTCAGAAGGGTTACGTACGGTGTAGCCGTGGAAAGAACCTTCTTGGTCAATTCACCCAAAATAGCGCAAATAGAGGTGACTCGAAGAGGAAAGGTGCGCAGAGCCAGGCTCTTCTACCTGCGCGGACTGACCGGTAAGAAGGCCCGGGTCAAGGAAAAAGGCAGATTTTCAAGGTAAGATCAGGGAGAGAATACCGCCAGGTATTCTCTTTTTATTTTTTGGTGTGCTATCGGAGAATCGATACTCCTGAGATTAGGAGCAAAGCTATGGTCATAAACTGGTATCCAGGGCATATGGTAAAGGCCAAAAGGGAGATACAAGAGAATATTAAGCTGGTCGACATAGTAGCGATCCTGGTGGATGCCAGGGCCCCTTTTCCTGTCGTAATCCCGATCTGGAAAAAATGAGCCAGCACAGACAGGTCCTATTTGTATTAAACAAGATGGATCTGGCCGATCCCCAAGCTACTGAAAAATACCTCGCCCGTTTCAGGGAGGAAGGCTATATGGCAGTGCCTTTCGACTCCACCAGCGGGCGTGGACTTTCTGAGGTAATCCAGGCTTTCAAGACCCTCTATCATCCCCGCGCCCAGGAAATGCTGGTTAAAGGCCGTCGTATCCGGCCATCCCGAATAATGGTAGTTGGGGTTCCTAACATCGGCAAATCCACGTTTATCAATTGCCTGGCAGGGAAAAAAATGGCCATGACTGGAGCCAAACCGGGCATTACCAGGGGAAAACAGTGGATCAGGGTCAGAGAAGATATCGAATTGATGGACACTCCCGGGCTGATGTGGCCTAAGACAGAAAGCGAAGAGCAAGGCCTTAAACTAGCCTTGTTGGATATTGTCGGCGAAAAAGCCTACCAGGAAAGAGAGGTTGCCCTCTACCTCTTGCATCTGCTGCAGGTAAAGACACCGGAAATATTAACCGGCAAGCTGAAGGTAAGCGATCCTGGTTCAGATCCGGAGACTATGCTGACGGAAATCGCCAGGAAACGGGGTCACCTGCTGAAGGCCGGAGTTTTGGACCTGGCAAAAACCTGTACCGCCCTCCTGCAGGACTTCCGTAAAGGTAAACTCGGCTTACTGAGTTTGGATTGAAATTTTGTTGCAAATCAGCAGGGGATTTGGAGGAACGCGTAGAATTAGCAAAAATGTCGAGTTATTGGTATTCTAGGCAACAATATATGGAAAATGTGGATTTAACTGTTCGCTGAGAATATCTGCCATGACTATTGCCTTAATAGAGATTCCCTCGTACCAGAACATGGAACATATCCACCATTTCAACCAGTTAATCTACATATGGTCGGTCAGGCAATAAGGATACAAGTCAAATATCAGACCCGGGCCAAGGGCGCAGTCTGTTCTGGGCAGGTTTAATCCGGTTGTTTTTGAGTTGTTATCCATCCTTTTATACAGCAGTGATGTAGAAGGTTTCAGAAACAATGAGGGGGGGGGGGG
>JAAZOA010000048.1 GCA_012798055.1 Syntrophomonadaceae bacterium
AGAAGGTCCAGGACCTGAACCTGTGCATCAAGGTGCAGAATATCAAGCTTACCGTCCTGCCCGGCGCCGAGTATTATATGGAGGAGGACCTCCCCGAAAGGCTGGCCGCGGGACAGCTCTTAACCATCAATGACACCGGCAGGTATCTCCTGGTGGAGTTCCCGCTGAGCATAGTGCCGGCTGCCTCCGGGGACGTATTCCAGGGTCTGATCTCCCAGGGGGTCACCCCGATCATCGCCCACCCCGAGAGAAACAAGCACATCCTCAGAAGTCCCCAGGTCCTGATGCGCTTCCTCAACCGGGGAGTGCTGGCCCAGATAAACGCCGGCAGTATCAGGGGCATGTACGGCAAGGATGTCCAGGAGTGCGCCTGGAGGTTGATCGAGACCGGGGCTGCCCATTTCGTGGCATCCGATGCCCATACCACCCATACCCGTGCTCCCGTCCTTGCGGATATCTTCGCCGCGGTGGAGAAGCGCTTGGACCATGAGACCGCCATGATCCTCATGTGCCGCAATCCCTGGCGGGTCACCCGCGGTCGACCGATATTGAACATCGCTGCCCGGGTCTCGGATGACATGCCGTCTTCCAAACCCAGCCCCAGGATGGGCCTGCTGCCGAAAAAACTGCGCCTGCCCTGGGGGCAGGCTCCTTCCACCAGGTGGTAACCGGATCTCCCCGGGAAGAAGTTCCCGGGGATTCTATTTTTTCAGCTCCCATTTGTCGAATCAGCTCGGAAAATAAATCCGCCCCCAGGCAGGGATTGGGGACCGGGTGCCGAATATAATCAAAACTCATAAATTCCATGCCCATGGGTAAGATGGGCCGGATAAAATTTTATTTGACCCCAGAATTTGGATGATATACATCGTATATCTAACTAGAACTGATTCCCTGTCTGCGTACTAATCGTCACAGCCTGTCGATCCAGTTAACGAATCAAAATGCCGACCAACAGAAGCGGACACCTTTTCGGGGAAGCGATTGTGCCCAACCCCTTGATACTCTATTCACAATAGGAGGCAGAGAGCGCAGTGGACCTGATCGACATCCATACCCATATACTGCCCGGCGCAGATGACGGGGCCCAGGACCTGAAAGAAGCCCTGGCCATGGCCGAAGCGGCGGTAAAGGACGGGGTGAACCTGTTGGTGGCCACCCCCCGGGTCTGCCCGGGAAGGTTCGATAATACCCGGGCCGAGATACGGAAAAAGGTAGAGACCCTGAACCAATGCCTGGAATTGGCGCGCATAAGACTGCCCATCCTGGCCGGGGCCGAATACGCCCTGACTCCGGATCTTCCCCGGCAGTGCAGTGCAGGCAGGCTCCTGACCATAAATGACACCGGGCGCTACCTGCTGGTGGAATTGCCCCCCCGGGAAGTGCCCGGGTACACCGAGCAGGTCCTCTATGGCCTTCTGCAGCAGGGAGTCATCCCCATCATCACCGCTCCCGAGAACAACCGGGTTCTGGCCAGGGATCCTGGAATCCTGCAGGAATTATGCGCCCGGGGAATCCTGGCCCAGGTCAATTCCGCCAGCCTCACCGGCCGGGCGGGACGCGGCGCCAAAAAAGCCGCCTGGACATTCCTGGAGAACGGCACCGCTCAGCTAATAGGCTCCGATTCCCATCCCGCGGCGGGCAGGATGCCGGTCCTGTACGCTGCCTTCCAGGAAGTGGAACGGCGCCTGGGGGCCCCCCTGGCCCGTACCTTCATCAGCAACAATCCTTTCCGTGTGATCAAGGGGCAGGATCTGGAGAGGGTTCAGCTGCCAGCGACGAAGAGATCCTGGAAGCAATACCTGCCCAATTTCGATTGAGCCTGACCAGGTCCTATCGCTAGGATGGGAAAATTTGTTGAGAAAAGGTCGAATTTGTCGAATATAGGGGGAAATTAAATTCCGGCCCGCGCAGGATTTTGCGGGCTTGTTACCGTATACAAACCAGGGGCAGATATTACTGACTGCTTGTCCGTAGTGGTGAGCAGTCTATTTTGTCCCGGAAATTAAGCCCGGGTTATGCCGCAGTGCAACCTGTTAATCGAGGAGGGGAAACAATTGTCCAAGGCAAGAAATATCGGAATGCTAATCGCCGGGGTCATCATCTTGACCGCAGGACTCCTGCCGGGGCAGGCCCGGGCGGTGGTCTGGCCGGGGGATATCGGGGGGCACTGGGCCCAGAGCCAGATCATCAGCCTGATGGAGCAGAGGATCGTGGCCGGTTTCCCCGATGGCAGCTTCAGACCGGAGCAGCCGGTGACCCGGGCCGAATACATAGCCATGATCAACCGGGCCCTGAACTTCACGGCCACTGCACCGGTTGCCTACCGTGATGTGGAGGACAGCGACTGGTTTGCGCCCGAGATCGCCAAAGCCCAGGCGGCAGGCTATCTCTCCGGCTACAGCGACGGGACGGTCAGGCCGGATAACCGGATCGAGCGCCAGGAGATGGCCGCCATCCTGGCCCGGGCTTTGCAGCTAGACCAGGCCGGCAGCCTGGAACTGAACCGTTTCACCGACGCCGATTCCATACCGGAATGGAGCGCCCCCGCTTGTGCGGCCCTGGTGAGGGAAGGCTACCTGAACGGCTGCCCGGACGGGAGCTTTATGCCCAGGGGCGCCAGCAGCCGGGCCATGGCTGCGGTGGTACTGGGGAAGGTCTCTGCGAAACGGGCCACGGTATATGACCGACCCGGCAGCTACGGGCCTGAAAGCGGGACGCTGACCGTGGCGGGCAATGTCATCGTTAACAGCTCCGGGGTGACCCTCAGGAACCTTATCATCGAAGGCAATCTCATCATCGCTTCCCAGGTGGGCCTGGCCGGGGTGGTAACCCAGAACGTCACGGTGAAGGGCCAGACCATCGTCAGCGGCGCCTCCCAGCTCCCCGCCCCCATCCCGGGCGGAGGCGACGGGTATCTGGAATTCTGGCTCACTAATATATCTGTAGGCGGGGTCAAGCCCTGCATCACCGGCAACCACCAATGCGCCACCCTGGTTTTCGACGTGGATCCCGATGCCGAGTATTCCACCGGGACCGCGGTTTTGAACCGGGACGTGGACTTTGATATCTACTCCCCGCTGCTGGCGGCAGAGATGACCGCCAAATCGGGCACACCCGATTTCCATATCACCGGTTCCCTGAAGCAGGGTGACGACCCGGTGGCCATGGGACTGCTGCTCCTGGACCTCTACGGGCATCATGCCGCGAACAGCAGCGTCTATGGTTATACCCTGATCGCCTATTCGCCGGTGACCATCACCCTGACGGCGGGCAAGAACCAGAGCGTCTACACCGTTATATTCCAATAGATTTTGGAATAAAATCTCACAACTTTAGAGGAATCTGCGCCGGAGTGGCGAACTAATTCAAGGTTACACCCAATCGAGAGGAGCGGAACCAGTTGAGCGAACCCCAGGTAAATCCTTATGTTGCCGATGATGAGATAGAGATAGACCTGCGCCAGATACTCTCAGTTTTGAAGAAATGGCACCGGATGATAATCACCATGACCCTGGTCCTGGCCCTGGGGGTAGGGGCTGTAAGCCACTACCTCATCACCCCAATCTACCAGGCGGACACCCTGCTCCGCTTCAGCCAGGCCACCGACAAGCTGCAGACCAACCCCAATGCGGTCATGAGCAACAGCAGCGAGCTGGACCAGTATACCAAGCCGGTCCTGACCATGAATACCCATCTGGCCCAGCTCAAGAGCCGGGAACTGATGCAGCGGGTCATCGACAATCTGCAGCTCCAGGGCTACAGCCCGACCTCCCTGGCCGGCATAGTCGATGCCTCCATCGTCAAGGACTCCAACCTGATCCAGGTCAAGGTGGAGAGCGCCTACCCTTACCAGGCCAGCCAGATAGCCAATGCCATCTCCGACCAGTATATGCGGCTCCTGAATGAAAAGACCCAGGAGCAGATCAACAGCTCGGTGACCTTCCTGACCAGCCAGAAGCAGCTGATCGAAAAGCAGCTGGAGGAGGACCAGGCGGAACTCAGAACCCTGGGCTCCAATCCCAAGGGGGATGACCTGACCAGGCGGGATGACCTCAGACTGGAGATCGAACGCCTCAAACAGACCCAGGCCACCCTGAACAAGCAGATCGCCGACACCCTCATAGCCCGCTCGGTGGACCTGGGCAACAGCAGCATGGTGGTGATGTCGGCGGCAGCCGTACCTACCGCACCGATTAAACCCAACCTGGTCCAGAACGTGCTGATCGGGCTGGTCCTGGGCTTGATGATATTCACCCTCCTGGCTTTCGTCCTGGAATACCTGGACAATACCGTCAAGTCGCCGGACGACTTCCGGGAGATGGACCTGCTGGTGCTGGGGATGATCCCCACTACCAGCAACAACGACGGTCGTCGCGTTTATGGAGGTTAACCGATGGCAAAAGAAGTACTGGAACTGACTGCCCTGGACAAACCCAAATCGATAGTGGCCGAAGCCTACCGGACCCTGCGGACCAATCTGGGGTTTGCCGGCATAGACAACCCTTTCCGTTCGATCCTGATCAGCAGCCCCAGCCCCCAGGACGGCAAGTCCACCATCACTGCCAACCTGGGAGTGGTACTGGCCCAGGCCGGCAGCAAGGTGATCATAGTCGACTGCGACCTGCGCAAACCCATGCAGCATAAGATCTTTGCCACCGAAAACCTGAAGGGGCTGACCAACTGCCTCTTGAAGGAGATGCCGGTGGAAGAAGCCGCCCACAGCACCCCGGTCAAAGGCCTGACCCTTTTGACCAGCGGAGCCATACCCCCCAATCCGGCGGAGATTTTGAACTCCCAGCGGGTGCGCAGCTTCTGGCCCACCTTGCTGCAGGAATACGATTATGTGCTGGTGGACGCGCCGCCGGTGCTGGCCGTAACCGATGCCAGCATCCTCTCCGCCCAGATGGAGGGCGTGATCATGGTGGTCCGGGCCGCCGTCACCCGCAAAGAGCAGGTCATGATCGCCAGGGACCAGTTCGCCAAGGCAAATGCCAACCTGATCGGGGTGGTATTGAACCAGGTGGATACCGACAATGACGACTACGGCTATTACTATTATTACTACACCCCGGAGGAGGCTCCGCACAGCAGCATAAGGACCATTTAGGCGGGAACGATCAATTGCGTAGCGCAGGCGCATACATGAGACGGGGATGACCTTGATTGCCAGGGTATCCCCCTCCACCGTTTTGAGGCGAAATGTCGAATAAGGTCGAAACCAGCAGTGCGAATTGCAATTTTGTCGAATCCGATCATCGCGCCTACAAAATATAAGATATCTCAAAATGAAAATGGAGAAGCGGCATGGAGGATACGCTGGTTGAAAAACTGGATAAACGATTGGAACATGAGGCCTATATGCCCCGTAATTAGGGCTTGCAAACCAAACCCTGAAATTCTGTGCCTAGCAAGAAACCGTCTCAAATCGTTGTAGTAATAACCTAATCCAAATTTGCAGAAAGAGAACTCTGAGCTTGTGCTCCAAGTTCATCACCAAAAACTGCATAGCA
>JAAZOA010000049.1 GCA_012798055.1 Syntrophomonadaceae bacterium
CATCTTCTTGTTGGTCGCGGCAGCCTGCTGATAAGTCTTGGCAACTGCATCTTTGATCATTTTCTGCATCTGGTCCTGGTTTTGTTGCAGCTGCTTGGTGAGTTCAGTAACCTGAGCGGGGAGTCCCGCAAACATATCCTTTTTGGCCTTTTCAGCCTGCTCGAAGCTGTTCTTCACTGCTTCTGTGACCATTTTTTGCAGCAGGGCCTGATTGCTCTCAAACTGCTTTTTCAGTTCATCGACCTGGGTGGAAAGGCCCGAAACCATATCTTTTCTGGCCTTTTCGGCCTGGCCCAATCCGGTCTTTACCGCCTCTTCAATCATCTTTTGGACCTGTCCCTGGCTCTTGCGGGCTTGCTTGTTCAGCTCATCCACCTGTCCACTGAGATCGGCCATCACCTGCTGATTGACCTTTGTCACATTTTCATAGGTTTTGGCAACCGCCGCTTCGACCATTTTCTGGAACTGGTCCTGGTTCTGGCGGATCTGTTTATTTAAATCTTCTTCAAACTTGACCATCTCAACCCGGGCAGCCTGGCTCTGGTCGAGCTGTTTCCTGGTCATGTTCTCGATCTGCTCCTGGGTCGTGGTCAGAGCATTAACGCTCTTCATCCAAATGTCCCACATTTTACCCATGGCATTTTCCATCAGTTTAAAACTCTGCTCAAGATTTTCTTTAGTATCAAACATTTTTCGTTATCCTCCTCAATTTGTACGGTTTGTTAAAGTATTAACAGCCGTTTGGGATAGCACAGTTTATTATTTTACACGCCTAGACACCAGGTGTCAAGGCGTGCTCGGCTGACTTTTGAATTGATCGCGGAAACCGAAAATATTCCCCTGGACAGGCAGTGAATTCATCAGGCTTTGCCTTTCTTGGGGGGCATCATTACCGCCTCCCCGTCCACCACCAGTTCCCCGTTCTGGTTGGTGCAATAGGTCCTGAGCCACACCCTGTTCTTGGCCTCATCCTTTTTGGTGACTTCAACCGTGGCGGTGATTGTATCACCTAGGAAAACCGGCTTGCGGAAATCACACACCTGGCGGAGATAGATAGTCCCAGGCCCCGGCAGTTGAGTCCCCAGCACATTCGAAATAAAACCGATGGACAATATACCATGGGCGATCCGCTTCCCAAAGCTGGTTTCACTGGCATAAAGGGTATTGATATGGGCTGGATTGAAGTCCCCGGTTATACCAGCAAAAGAGTAGACATCATATTCAGAAACCGTCTTGGTGAAACTGGCTGTGTCGCCGATATTCATTTCCTCGATGCTCTTCCCTAGCATAATCCTTTCCCTCCTGTCTTCTATTTTTAGGCTCATAGTGAAGTTTTACTAAAATACTAGTAATTTATTCTAACACAGATTGGCCTGATTTGCCCGGGCCGAGCCCAATAATAGGAGCCTCAACCCCATTTCTCTGCCAAGTCCACAGACTCGTGGGCTGGTCATTCTCGCAACCTTTGGCTCTCTAGGCGTAACTGTGCAGTCCGGGCAATAGAATGCTTACTCCCAAAAGAGTGAAAAGCACGACAGCGAGGTCGCCAAGGCCAACAAAATTGAGAATTTGGTTGACATCTCGGATAAATATGGTTTGCTGCCGGGAGGCCGTCGGTTGTCGATTTGCCCGAGAAACAATACAATTAGGCTAGTTACACCTTACGAAATATTTTCGGGCGAAAGGGGAGCACCCATAATGCTAGTAAAAGACAGAATGACACCTAATCCTCATACCACCACCCCTGATACCGGAGCCGGTGACACCTGGATGATAATGATCAAACACAATCTGGTCCGTCTGCCGGTAGTGGATAAGGAAAAGCTCGTTGGCATTGTCACCAGAAAAGATTTTGGATTGCGGCCTGATCTGAATCTGCGCGGCACATCGGTCGCAACCCGCTATTTTACTGATGAGCAGAGCCAAGCTTTAAACAAAGTCAAGGTGCGGGACATCATTCCGATTGGCCAAAACCTTATCACTATTGCCCCCGACGCATTCATCGAGCAGGCCGCCAAGGTCATGCGGGAAGGAAAAGTCAGCGGACTCCCGGTGGTTGATGACCATGGCAGACTGTTGGGAATAATAACCCAGTCAGATATAAATGACGCATTCTTGGATATTTTGGCGATAAACAAAAAAGGGGTCCGCATAAGTATGCGCATCAAAAATAGCCCGGATACGCTGATCAAGATAGGGGAGATTCTATCCAAACACAATGTCAATTTCCAAAACCTGGTTACTATGGAAATCCCCAATCAAGATCCGTTGCTTGTTTGCCGGATCAACTGCTCCAATTACAAACCAGTAATCGAAGATCTCAACAAAGCTGGCTTCCGAGTCGTGACTGTGACTGTAAGATAGACCAAGATTGACTTGGAGCTTATTCACCCAGCAAATCTAAAGGGGGAAGAAAATTTGAATTTTCTTCCCCCTCTATTTTGGTTTTGGTGTTAGGCTACTTTATCAATGGCTGCACCAATAGATGACAGATGCGGGCTTTGGTGAAGTGCAGCTGCGCTCTCTATTTCCTTATTGTGCCTATATATTGGCTGCCTTGGAGGTGAGATCGACTACCTTACTAGCATAGTCCCCCATAATATTCTGGTTGGAGGACTTCATTTGCGTAAATGTTTTACTGAGAGATTCTTCGATTACTTTCTGCAACTGCGTTTGATTTCCGCGCACCTGTTTGCTAAGATTTTCCACCACTTTGATAATCTCTTCCCGGGCCGCTTTATTCTGGTCCAGTTGTTTTCTAGCCATATTCTCCATCTGATCCTGTGTCCGGGAAAAGCTTCCCAGGGTAACCAACCACATATCCCACATTTTGTCCATCGAATTCTCGATCAAGGTGGCGTTCTTTGCTAAATTCTCTTTGCTGTCAATCATTTTTATTGCTCCTTCAAATTAATTGAGGTGAACTGTGCAGAGGCATCTGCATCATTTCACCCTCCCCTACTCTGTTCGTTCAGTTGTCCTTTTCAACTGCTATAGATTCTTACCAGTAAGCCTGCCATTGGTTCCTTAATTTATCCACTCCTTTATTGTATCACATTAATTAACATTAGTGTTGTATTTATGTATTAATGATATTTTGAGGTATCTTTTTCTGGGTCTTTGCACGTCGAATCTATTAAAAGTCCGCCTGTTTATATCGATTGCCTTTTTGACAATCTAGGCCTGGCCTAATAGAATCAAAACATAAGTTGCTTTTTTCCAGCAAGTATGATGCCTGAACAGGAGGTATTCATTATGAAAGAAAGTCTAAATATATACAAAGAGGGAGACAAGATCATAATTGAGGACGACCCCTTAAACATTGAACTTCCATACACCGATGAACTCTGGAGAAGATTAGACGGCGAAAAGACTTATGACGAGGACAGTGGCTGGCTTATCGATGGGATTGAGCTCAGTAGCATAATAGAGGGTGAAAGTGAGAAAGAAACAGAAAACGTGTTTCTAGGAACCATCCAGGTGGATGGAGTAGATGAGCGCCGCGAACTATATATAGTAGAAGAGGGCGGCATCTATAAAATTGTTGGCCTTGATCCAGGCGATGTCCCTATAGATACGGAGATAATCTCGAAAACCCTAAGAGAAGCCCTCGTTAAAACTCAGGAAAATTGGCGAAATGAAGATGCAGATCTTCGTTTGAGCGATGAGGCGGAGGAAATCCTGAAAGAAATAGGCGAATCAGAGAAATAGCTATGCAGTTATAATTACGAAATAATCTGAATTCAAAGGGGCAGCAAGTCTGTTTTCCCGACCGATGAAAGCCTCTTGAAAATGCTGTACCTGGCCATGATGGATATAACCAAAAAATGGACCGGTCGGCGCCAGGATTGGGGCCGTATCCACTCCCAGTTGGAAATCTACTTCGATGGTCGGATCAAATAGAATTGACATCTAAAATTATTAACCTATAATTCAGGTTTAAAGAGGGCAGCTGACTTTTTCGGCCATCTGCCCTCTAAAATTACCGCCCTATTTTACATCTATTTGGACTTTACACAAATTTCGGGGCACACCGGGCCGAATAGTAATTGCTCAATAAGCTGGCTGCCTGGTTACCTGGATTCCGTTTCAACTTCTGCAGTAAGGGGCTGATTGATAATCACCCCGTAGACTACATCCTCTTTTTCGCTCACCTTGAGCAGCTTGTCCAGGGCAAAATGGTTTAAAGTGATCGAATCCCCCAACTCCATAGCTGATATGTCGACCTGGACTGTATCAGGTATCAAACCCATCTTTCCCAAAACAGTCACTTCTGGTTTATAAACCTGCAGCTGCAGTTTCCTTTGCCCTAAGACGTCCTCACCTTTAAAGATAACCGGAATCTGCAGTTTAATCTCATGGTCTTTAGACACCATCTGGACATCGATGTGGGTAACAAACCCTGAAATAGCATCTCTTTGTACTTCCTTGATAAAACCAAACTTTTGGCTGTGGTTATACTTAATCCATACTTTGGCATGGGAGCCGTGACTGGCAAGAACCTTGTCCAGGGCTTTTGATTCAAATTTTACCGAGTTTGCCCCCGCCATATCATCACCATAGAGCACCCCCGCCACAAAGCCCTTTTCTCTGAATTTGCCCGGCTGTCTGGTTCTTTCAGTTGCATCTAAAATGGTCATTTCCATAATAACTCTCCTTCTGGCCTATTAAGCCACTCAATTTAATTTATCTCGGCAATTCCGTTTTCACGCGAAGGTTTAACCACCCAATTAGGCCAAATCATCATTACTTGGGAGATTTATTAACTGATGGAATCGAAGCTTTTTGAGCTGTCTTCACTTTCTCAGCCTTCTTCTTCTCTTCTCGTTTCTTGGGACTTTTATCCCCCATGTTAAATACCTCCAAGCGTAGGTTTTTGCCATTCGGATACCCCCTTCACGAAGGTCAATTGCCGGACGCACTCATCGAAAATATCTGATCCCTGCTGACCGGAATTTTACGCGACATGAGCCTTTGTATATCCTGCAGGTATTCCTTTTCCTCCAGGTTACAAAAAGAAACCGCGGTCCCCCCTAATCCAGCTCTCCCGGTTCTGCCGATCCGGTGCACGTAAGTCTCGGGTACATTGGGCAGGTCGAAATTGATGACATGGGACAGTTCCTGCACATCGATGCCCCTCGAGGCAATATCGGTGGCAATGAGAACCCGGGTGCGTTTTGACTTGAAATCGTTCAAGGCCGTCTGCCGCGCCCCCTGCGACTTATTACCGTGGATTGCCTGGGCCGTTATACTGGCTTTGGCCAGAGCTTTGACAACCTTATCCGCCCCATGTTTGGTCCGGGTAAATACCAGCGCCGAATCGATGGACTTACTTCCCAGCAGCTGTATCAACAAGGAAGTTTTATCCTGCTGCTCCACGAAATAGACAGTCTGCTCAATTTTCTCTACCGTGGTAGAAGGCGGAGCCACTTCAATCCGGACCGGTTTTTGCAGAATTGAATCGATGAGGTCGCTGATTTCCGGCGGCATCGTCGCAGAAAATAGCAGGGTCTGCCTTTTTACCGGCAGCTTAGCAATAATTTTCTTCACGTCATGGGAAAATCCCATATCCAACATACGATCAGCTTCATCAAGCACAAACATCCTGATCTGGTCCAATCGGATATACCTCTGGTTCATAAGATCAAGCAACCGCCCCGGAGTTGCCACCAGAATGTCTACTCCTGCCCTTAGGGCATTTGTTTGCGGAAATTGTGATACCCCGCCAAAAATCACGGTGTGCTTGAGTCCGGTATATCTCTCATATGCAGACAGGTTTTCACCTATCTGAACCGCCAGTTCCCTGGTAGGCGTCAATATCAATGCCTTAAGGGTGCGCGGACCCTGGTGATTGCTCTTCTCTTTATATAGAATCTGCAATAAGGGAACCGCAAACGCAGCCGTCTTGCCGGTGCCGGTCTGTGCACACCCCATCATATCCTTCCCTGCCAGGATCACAGGTATGGCTTGTGCCTGGATGGGAGTAGGTTTGTTGTAGCCTTCCTTAACTAGAGCCTTCAGGATAGGACTGATAATGTTCAATTTTTCAAAATTCACTGTTTTTCTCTCCTTAGCAGCGGCGTTCGGCTGCTGTTATTTATATTTGTTCTTTGTGCATTTCTGTCTTTCCCCGCAAAATAACCTGATTCCTGGAGCCTTTTATCCGCAGGCGAAAATAAAAAGAGCCGGAACTCATAATCAATTGAGTTTCCCGCTCTACAAAGCTCCAAGCACCTTGTTTTAAATATCAGCAGTTGAAAAAACAATATCACTGTTCGATGATAGCACACTTTTGGGAATATAGCAAAACATGGCAGTTGGCAACTATCGGGGTAGCGCAATTGCCATAACTTCGGATTACACGATTCCAACCCTTGCTATGCAACCGCATTTATGCCCCCTACTTTGCCATAGGTTTTGGTTATCGGTTTCACGGACATATTGACTTTGCCGTCCTGTTCGATCAATGCATGCAGTCCCGGGAACTCTTTGCGGGGCAGGATGATGGTTAGGATCCATCTTTCCTTGCCTTCTATGCCATAGCCCAAGGTGGTAGTCACGTAATAACCGCGCGCCCTTAAGGTGTCGGCCAAGATCCTGCCGGATTCGGTCGGTTTGTAAACCTCGATTTCCAGCAGGCCCAAGGCAAGTACCTGTTCAATCCTGTTAGCCAAATAGACCCCCAATATTTTGCCCAGGGCAAAGGCCAAAATGAATCCATATCCGGATGAGGTCGATATCAGCTTGAACGCGTAAACCAATACCATGGCATCGACAAAAGTGATCAAGTAGACGGGCTTGATTGCCTTCTGCGCCAGGAAAACTGTCTTTAGATTCCCCAGACAAGTGCTGAACACATTCAGGGTGAAGATTATTAACAAAGCTATTATGGTATTTATCATGTATCTCCTTTCCTATAGAACAAAAAATAAAATGCCCCTGTACGAGCAACAGGAGCATTGGTTTCAATCCTGATAATTGTAACGACTCTATTATTATGCCATATTGTTCGATTTTTATCAAACTGAGCCTCTTCTCCCCCACTCCCCTCAAACCGAAACACCCGACTTAAAGTGCTGCAAGATTTCAATCGCCTGATGAACTGATCAAGAATCTTTCTTAAAAGTATCACAATAATACTCGCGTCTCAGCGGTCTCTTAAACGAGAATGCACACAATATTCTACAAACTTACGGTGGGTAGCACAGCCATTGGCTGCCTAAATTTCGATATCGATAAGCAACTCATTTCTTCTCAAGAGTGGCAGCGAAAAGGGCGAATTATAACGGGCCAATTTGAATGCACCGCTGGGTTTCAGGTTTTTTCTGGCGAGCCATTCTGTCAATATTTCTTCATAATGCCGCACTTCTTTTTCGTGAACTGTGCCTGAGAAGGCGATCGCAGCGGTTAGTGTCCCTTCTATTTTTTTCAATACTATCCTGGGATTATTGGGTCTCGGGATATTTTCAAAGGAATATTTATGAGGC
This sequence comes from Syntrophomonadaceae bacterium, assembly GCA_012798055.1. Taxonomy (GTDB): domain Bacteria; phylum Bacillota; class Syntrophomonadia; order Syntrophomonadales; family Syntrophomonadaceae; genus PHAA01. The sequence continues at coordinate 7,488 of JAAZOA010000049.1, forward strand.
ATTACAAATTCAGTCGATGTATTTCCTGGCTTCAATTCGTTGATCACCGGAATGGTCATAGCAATTTTTTCGTGACTCACATTGTTGCCGCTGATGAAATCAAATACTTGCCTGAAACCACTATCATCCGATAGTCCATCTTGTTCAACCCCTGCTGTATAATAGGTTTCATATCGTCTCAGCTCTATGTCCCCATCTTTCTCCAGGACTTGGTATGCGGGCGTTTCATATCTTGACACAATTTTTCCTCCTCTCTGCCAGCCGACTCATACCCTAAGTTAACCTGCTCTCCCTATGTTATTATTATAGTTCCCGGCATAATCTTTTTCTCTGCTGTTTGATATCCGGATTTCAGCGGGGTATATGATAAAATCATTATATATGTCCCGAACCTGAATAATTCTTGTCATTGCAAGCCACAATGAATAGGTTATACAGAGGGGAGTCATAATATGCCCGGAATTAATGGCAAATCTGCAATTATTATCGGCGGTGGACTTGGTGGCCTCTCGAGCGCCATATCACTTGCCCAGAGGGGATATCAAGTTACACTTTTCGAAAAAAATCATCACTTCGGAGGTAAGCTGAACTGGCTGCAAACCGGAGGATTCCTTTTCGACCTGGGACCATCTATTTTAACCATGCCCCACCTATTCGAGAAACTTTTTGAAGCCAGCAGCCGTTCGATGGCCGATTACATACCTATCACCCGTTTGGATCTGGAATGGCGATCTTTTTTTACCGATGGTACTGTGATCGACCTTTATGGCGACCTTGATACTATGCTCCACAAGAACCCCAGCCTCCACGCCCGGGACCTTTTGGAATACCGGAACTTCCTGGAATATGCCCATCGTCTGTATGACCTCACTGAAAAGGGTTATTTTGCCAAAGGCCTGGATGATACCCGCGCTGTGCTTAAGTACCATGGTTTGGTCGAATCGCTAAGGGGGTTCGATTACTTTTCTTCAATGTATGACGGGATCGCGAAGCGCATCACTAATCAGCATCTGCGTGATATGCTGGCTTATTTTATCAAATATGTCGGATCATCTCCTTATGATGCGCCCTCGATTCTCAACATGATGGTATTTATGCAGCACCAGCAGGGCGTCTGGTATGTGCCAGGCGGAATGCATGGCATTGCCGATGGGCTGCAGAAGCTAGCCGAAGAAATCGGAGTTGAATTGCATACTGGCCAGGCTGTCCAACACATTTTACATGACGGCCGAAATCATGTCACCGCCGTCGAATTGGCAGACGGCACAAGACTGTCCGCTGACTACTATGTCTCGAATCGGGAGGTCATCCCTACCTATCAAGACCTGCTGGGCGAAGAACCTTCCTTTATCCGCCAGTTTGACCGCTTCGAACCAGCGTGCTCAGGATTAGTTCTGCATATCGGAGTTGACCGTCTTTACCCACAGCTGGCTCACCATAACTTTTTCTTTTCCGCCGATCCACGCAGCCATTTCAATAAGGTCTTTCATCAGCATGAGCTGCCTGATGATCCGACTATTTATGTCGTAAATGTCAACAAGACCGATCCTGGTCAAGCTCCAGCAGGACATGAAAACATCAAGATCCTGCCCCATATTCCCTATATACAGGATCCGCCCTTTACCGGTGACGATTATCTTCAGCTTCGTGAAATCGTGCTTGTGAAATTGGAGAGGATGGGGTTGACAGATTTGCGTCAGCATATTGTGGTGGAAGACATGTGGACCCCGGAAGATATTCGTCGAATGTACGGATCTGACCGCGGCTCAATCTACGGGGTGGTCGCTGATCGCAAGAAAAACCATGGGTTCAAGCACCCTAAACAGAGCGTCAAATACGATAATCTATATTTTGTCGGCGGTTCAGTCAACCCTGGCGGCGGAATGCCGATGGTAACTTTGTGCGGCCAACAGGTGAGCGCCATGATCGGTCAGCGGGATCTGCTCGGTTAATGGGAGAGCTAGCTTTGCGGCAGGACTGGAACAAAATCCTGGAACGGCAGAAGAAATATGTGCGCTCCGGGCAGGGGAGCAGCATAGCCGAGCGGAAAAGACGACTGAAACTGCTCAAGGCAATGATCAAAGACCGCGAGGCGGAATGGATGGCGGCATTGGCTTTGGACTCGGGCAAGCCGGCTGTGGAGGCTTATGCTTCCGAAATTGCTGTCGTCCTCAATGAAATCGACTTCTTGGTTCGCCATATCAGGCGCTTAACAAGTCCACGAGCCATATTGAGCACTAACTTATTTTCCCAGCTGTCCGGTATGCGGGCTAGTGTTACCAGGGAAGCCTACGGATCAGTCCTGGTCATCAGTCCCTGGAACTACCCTCTGCAACTGTCGCTGGTGCCTTTGTCCGGTGCTCTGGCAGCTGGTAACAGCTGCTTTCTTAAGCCTTCCGAACTTGCACCTGCCAGCGCGGAGCTTTTAAACCGGTGCCTAAGGGAAACCTTTCCTCCGGAAATTGTTGCGGTGGTCGAAGGTGATGCTCTCGTTGCTGAAAAACTACTCACCCTGCCGTGGGACGCAATTTTTTTTACTGGCAGCCAGCGTGTAGGCGCTCTCGTCTCTAAAGCCGCAGCCGGTCGCAATATACCTGCGACTTTGGAGCTGGGCGGAAAAAATCCATGTATCGTAGACTCTACTGGATTGAATGAAGCAACCGCCCGGCGGATTGTGTGGGGCAAATTTTTGAACGCGGGTCAGACCTGTATAGCCCCGGATACAGTATGGGTAGAAGCTTCCTGTCTTGAACCACTGCTGGACTTACTGGGTGGTCAGATCGAGGAGGCCTTTGGCACTGACCCGGCTGCCAGTCCAGATTATGGTCGCATCGGTCACCCCCGTCAGATGGAACGCTTGATCGAATTCTTGCAGCAGGGCCAGGTTCGTCATGGTGGTTCAGTGGACGTTTCGAGGAACTATGTGGCCCCTACCCTTTTGACTGGTCTGCCCGCCGGAAGCCCGATAATGTATGAGGAAATCTTCGGCCCCATCCTCCCTGTTTTACCTTATGCATCGTTGGATGCGCTGATCGAATATTTGAGGTCCCAGCCAGAACCGCTGGCTGTCTACCATTTCAGCCGCGACAAATCGAACATCCGCGCTTTACGGAACTCTTTGCGATGCGGTGCATTCTCTGTTAACCAGGTTATTCGTTATGCAGCCAGTTCAAAGCTCCCCTTCGGGGGGGTCGGAGCCAGTGGCTACGGTCGTTATCATGGAAAACACAGCATTTATAACTTCAGTTACGAAAAAGTGCATTACCGGGAATCTCTTTGGCCGGATTGGCGATTCCTTTACCCCCCCTACGGCAAGCAGTCGTTATCCGCTTTAAAATGGGTGCGGCGATGGTTTATTTGAATACAGACAGGTGAGGCGATTTGAAAAAGGAGATCTGATTATCTTGGTCATCAGCAGCATAATCATTGCAGCCGCACTTGTCAGCGGTTTTCTGTTGCTTTGGCGCATCCCTTTGGTACAAAGTATTGACGGAATCGAGGACAAGCGGCCCGCCGAATCGGTCTCGGTAATAATCCCTGCGCGCAACGAAGCGCTTCGCTTGCCCTTGCTGTTGGAGTCATTATGTCAGCAGGAATTCCAGCCTGAGGAAATAATCGTAGTCGATGACCAGTCTACCGACAGCACGGCTCAGATCGCCACGGCAGCCGGCGTTCAGGTCATCTCTGTAACAGAACTGGAGGATGGATGGATCGGGAAATCCAAAGCTTGCTGGAGCGGAGCTCGTTTATCGGCCGGTGAATGGCTGCTGTTCTTGGATGCTGACACCAGGCTGGTGAATCCTTTTAGCCTGCGCAGGCTGCTGATCAACTTTGAGACACTCGGCGGCCGAGGCAGCCTCTCGGTTCAGCCTTATCATACAGTGGTCCGATTTTATGAAAGTTTATCCGCTGTCTTCAATATCATAGTGATGGCCGGTATGAATGTATTCACGCCCTGGGGGACACGCGTACCTAGTGCCGGCCTTTTCGGGCCCTGTATGCTGTGCAGGCGAGATGATTACTTCAGAGTAGGAGGGCATGAGGCTATCCGCGGTGATGTAATGGAGGATCTTTCCCTGGGCCAGGCTTTTCGGAAGGGTGGTTTGCCTGTGCACTGCTTGGGCGGCCGAGAGGTCATTTCTTTTCGCATGTATCCCGATGGACTTGCCCAACTTATCGAAGGCTGGACCAAAAACTTCGGGACCGCAGCTTCATCAACCCACCCCTTGATCTTTGCAATGATCATTGCTTGGATCTCGGGTGGTTTTTCAACCCTGACCCTATTGTTATATGGAATCCGAGACAGCTCGCTGCTCTGGATTTCTGCCGGTATATTAGCCTATATGTTCTACGCGCTCCAATTATTGTGGCTGGCAAGGAAAGTAGGTAATTTTCATCCCATGCTGTTTACTGTTTTCCCAGTTCTGCTCGGATTTTTCACCCTGATTTTCCTGAAGTCTTTTTACCAGACCAAGGTCTTGCGTACCGTCAGTTGGAGAGGCCGGCAGGTCAAAGTCTAAACAGGACCTGGAATTCGGACCGCTGAAACGAGAGGACTAGTTGATGTATATTTTTGAATTGCCAATTTTATGGACTATCCTCGCCGATTTCGCGGCTTGGTTTATCATTCATATGGGCAGTGCAATCCTGACCCTCAACCTGCCTGATCGCTTGTTCGATAACGACAATTACCTTTACCGCAGCCGCAACTGGGAAAAGGCCGGTGAAATCTGGCAAAACCTGTTTAGGGTCCGAGCCTGGAAAGACAGCCTACCGGACGGAGCTGCCGTCCTCAGGAAGGGGTTCCCCAAAAAAAGCTGCAGAGCCGGGATCCTGCCTATCTAGCTGTCTTCATCAGGGAGTCGCGCCGAGCGGAATTGACCCATTGGATAGCGATGCCGCCCACCCTGCTTTTCTTTCTCTGGAATCCTCCCCCGGTCGGCTGGATTATGATCGCATATGCACTGGCGGCTAATATTCCCTGTGTCGTTGCGCAAAGATATAACCGGGCTAGACTCCAAAGAATCCTGCAGAAAAAGCCTGACCATTTTAATTAACTTCTGCCTGTGAATGTGCTGCGGCTGGGATCAATATCCTGGTCAAAAACGTCCCGATATTTAAATCCCAATCCCATGGTTTTGTCCTGAATAATCAGATTGGCAGCAATCCTGCCCGATTCATATATGGTAGGGAGACCGCTGCCTGGATGGGTTCCCCCGCCAGTTATATAGCAGTTGCCAAATTCCTCAAATTTGTTGTGCGGCCTGAAGTAAAGCATTTGGGTAAGCTTATGACTCAAGTTGAAGGTTGCACCATTGTAGATTTTATAGTCTTTCTCCCAGTTATCTGGGGTGATGATTTTCTCCGCTTCGATATGCTCATCGATATCCGCCATTTCCGTTCTCGCTTTGATTTTTTCGATAATGAGGTTGCGAAAACCCTGTTTCTTGTTCTCCCAGTCTATTCCACCGGTGGTATTGGCTACGGGTACCAGCACATAAATAGACGACTTCCCTGGCGGTGCCAGAGTAGGATCGATGATAGACGGATTCTGCACATAAAAGGATGGATCGACCGGCAGCGTTTTATAGTTATAGATTTCCTCAACATTTTTTTGATAATCATCGGCAAATATAATGTTGTGATGTGGCAGGTCATATTTCTTGTTCAGCCCCAAATAGAGCATAAAAGTGGAACAAGAATAATCGCGGCGCTTAAGATCTTCATCAGTGTACTTTTTACGGTCTTTTTTATTGACCATGCTGGTCATGGCATGGGCAAAATCAGCATTAATGACTACATAATCCGCCCTGATCACCTGCCCATCAACTAGCCTGATCCCAACAGCCTTTTTATTTTCAGTAATGATCTCAGTTACTTCACTTGCCAGGCGGATCTGCCCGCCATTTTCTTCGATCACTTTCGCCATGGCCTTGGATATCTGGTTGAGTCCACCGATGGGATGATAAATACCCCCGTCATGTTCGATAAATGAAAGAATGGTGAAAGCGCCCGGGCATTCCCAGGGGGACATCCCCAAATATTTGGCTTGAAATGACATGGATATCCTCATATCCGGGTGGACGAAATACCTGGACAGCACCTGGTAGAGGGACCGCCCGATCTCGAAATCGGGGATAGCCTCGATAAAACGCAGCCGGAAAAAATGCAGGAGCGAATGATAGGGCGTTTTCAGACACTTGAAAAGTTTTGCAAATTTCTTGCCTTCCTGGGTGAGAAACCTTTCATAGTTTACTTCATCACCGGGGAAGGCCGCTTTGATGTTGGCTAACATCTGCTTGCGGTCGCGGGTGGGAAAGAATTCGATATTTTTGCTGCTGAATTTGAGGCGGTACAGAGGGTCGATTTCTTTCAATTCCAGGTAATCCCTGATGTTTCTTCCCGTGATCAGGAACATTTCTTCCAGCAACCTGGGCAGCATCAGAAATGTGGGCCCCGTATCGAAGGTGAAATCGCCTATCTGCAGGGCTGCATTTCTGCCGCCGATCACATTCTTGCGTTCAAATACTTGCACATCATACCCTCTGTGCGCAAGCAGCATACCTGCAGTCAATCCGCCTGGCCCTGCCCCGATTATCAATACTTTCTTGGCCATTTCAATCCCCCCGTTTATCAAGCCAATCCTGGCATGAGGTTTGGTGACAAGTGCTGCATCAAGTTAATGCGATGACTAATATTAGTTTACCAAATAAATGACTGGACTCATCGTCATGTTCAGGCTGCCCACACTACAGTTAAGATCCCCCGGTCTGTTAAAATAAATAATAACTGTTCATGTTAATGGGGGTACAGGCTGTGTACTGGCTGAGAAAGATATGGTCACCGGAATTGTTCCAGGGCAAATACAAAACCAGGAATTATTTTGAGGGTTGGTATTATAAGTTGATCAGTGCCGACCACAAACACATCTATGCCGTTATTCCCGGCATTGCCTTGGGACCCAAACCTGCTGATGCCCAAGCCTTCATTCAGGTGATCAACGGCAGCACCGGTCGAACTGACTTTTTCAGATACCCTTTATCTGATTTCACCTCTGACCAAAGGCGCTTCGCCATCGCCATCAGCGGAAACAGTTTTTCGCGGGAAGCTATCAGCTTGAACCTGGCCAGTTCTGAACTGCAGATCAGCGGAGAACTGCATTTTTATGATATCGTCCCCTTTCCCAAAACCTTCACCAGCCCCAATATTATGGGACCCTATTCATTTTTTCCTTTTATGGAATGCTACCAC
>JAAZOA010000050.1 GCA_012798055.1 Syntrophomonadaceae bacterium
AATTTGCCCGCGAGTTTATCCTGAAATACCTGGAACCAGTCATAGTTGAGACCGTCCAAGGTGATTACCAGGACCACAAGTCAAGGCTGCAAGAGCTGGTGCAAGCCCGCAGCCGGGACAACGTACATTATAAAATCATCTCCGAGAGCGGCCCAGCCCATGCCAGGCATTTCATCGCAGGAGTATATTATCAAAATGAACTCCTGGCCAGCGGTCAAGGTAGGAGCAAAAAGGAGGCCGAGCAGCACGCTGCCGGGCAAGCTCTGGAAAACGGACTTATCCTGCAACGCCTTAAATAATCATGAAGAACTATATTGTTCCGATTTTCATACCCCATATGGGATGCCCTTATGACTGTATCTATTGTAATCAGAAGACTATTGCTGCCCAGCAGGATGTGCCTTCTCCTGCCCAAACGATCGATATCATCGCAAGTTACCTGCACACCATGCCACCTGCTGATTCAGTGGAGGTGGCTTTTTTTGGGGGCAGTTTTACCGCCCTTGACCTTGCTGTGCAGAGGCAATATCTAGAAGCGGTTCAGCCTTTCATTAGCGGGGGTAGAGTGACGGGCATACGTGTCTCTACCCGCCCTGACTATATTGATGATCAAAGACTGGAATTGCTGGCAGCCCACCAGGTGAAAACGGTAGAATTGGGAGTGCAGTCATTGAGCAGGCGGGTGCTCAAAGCCTCTTCGCGGCATTACACCCCGGAAGATGTGGTCAGGAGCTCAAACCTTATCAAAAGCCTTCGCATGGATTTGGGAATACAGCTCATGATTGGCCTTCCCGGAGATAGTTACCAGCAAGATATGGAAACGACCCGCCAGGTGGTCCAGCTTCGACCCCAGGTGGTAAGAATCTATCCGACGCTGGTGATTGCCGGGACGGCCCTGGCCCAAATCTGGCAGCAGGGCAAATACATGCCTCTGGGATTAGCTGAAGCAGTAATGACCTGCCGCGACATGTACATACAATTTCAGCATGAAGACATCAAGGTAATCCGGATGGGGCTTTATCCTGGAGAAGAGCTTCGCCGGGCCGGCAATATTTTGGCTGGCCCCTTTCACCCCAGTTTTGGAGAACTGGTCGAACAGGAAATATTCAAAGAGCAGGCTCAGCAAGCAATCACCCGCTTCAGGCGGCAGGCAGGGATGCTGACTCACCTCGACTTATATGTGGACCATAGAGATGTTTCCAAACTGAGCGGTCCCAAGCGGTGGATCATCAATCGCTTATGCGGGGAATTAGGGTTGGAAAACCTGAAGATAAGAACTTTGCCTGATTTGGGACGCGATTGGATAGGAGTCAGCCGATCCAGGACCAGGCGGGTGGAATTAATACTGACCCGCAAAGCATTTCTATCGGGATTCGTGCCCAGACTGATCGCTGGCGGAATCCTGGGGGAGGAACAAGGTGCATCTTAAACGACTGGAAATAAAAGGGTTCAAGACCTTCGCCGAACATACTGAGCTCGATTTCCATCCCGGGATAAATATTATTGTGGGACCCAACGGATGCGGAAAAAGCAACATTGTTGATGCCATCCGGTGGGTGATGGGTGAGGCTAATGTCCGGGCTCTGCGCGGACACAGAAATGAGGATGTCATTTTCAGCGGTACTGATAAGCACAGAGCGCTGGGTATGGCCCAGGTGGAAATGACAGTCGACAATCATGACGGCAGCCTTCCCCTTGATTACACCGAGATTTGCATCGGCCGCAAGATGTTTCGCTCCGGAGAAAATGAATTTTATCTCAATAAGTCCCGGGTCAGGATGAAAGATATTGTCCGTCTTTATACCGATACTGGCTTGGGCAAAAAGGGTTACTCAATTATCAGCCAAGGTGAGCTGGAGCGGGTGCTCAACGGACAGCCTTTTGACCGCCGGCTGATGCTGGAAGAAGCGGCTGGGACCATCCGCTACAGGCAGCAAAGGGAAGAAGTGGAACAGCGCATCTTGCAGACCAGCCAGGACCTTCTCCGAGTGGAGGATATACTGGCGGAACTAGGGCTCCGCAAAGCCGAATTATTTGCCAAAACCCAGAAGGCCAGAGCCTATATCGATCTGAAATCAGAACTGGATGATGCGGAAAAAAGGGTTCTTGACCGCCAAATTAAGGATACATCTGCTGCATTGGCTGCTAGACAGGCGGAGCTAGTCGAGCTGCAGAACCTGCTGCAGAATAGCATGGCCGAGCTGGAGACCATTGAGTCCAGGATGCGTGTCAACCAAGAGGCTCTGGAGGCTAAAAGAGCCGACCTGGTCCAGATCCAGGATCGGAAGCATGGCATTGAAAAGATATTGGGCCAATGGGCCGCAGATATCAGTCTAGGTGAGGAAAAGGTCAAGAACTGCCGGACCAGGATCGACAACGCTTTAAGGGACAGGGACAAGTACGATCTGAACCTCCATAAACTGGGGCTGGATCTGGCCGCCAAAAGGAGAGACTGGGAGGCAGAGCGGCTGGAGTATCTCTCGAGAGAGGCTGAAATGCAAGCCCTCAGCCAGGAGATAGTCGCTTTGGAACAGGCCTCCAGAGAACAGGAACAACGCTTCTCCGATCTCAGGGATCGGGTTTTTGCCAAGGTGCAACAAGAAGCCACGATCAAGAATGAAATTACGATTAGGCAGGACAGCCTTAGCAGGTCCGGGGACAAAAGGGAACGACTGCTGATAAGGCTGGCAGAAGCGCAGGTTCAGACTGAGAACCTGCGGAAAAGCAGCGCCGAAATGGCTGTACAAAGACAGGAACTCGAGACCAAGAGGTCCAGAGAACAGAAGCTGGCAGAAGAGGCGCAAATCCAGAAGGATGAGTGCCTGCAAGCTATGCAAGTCATTGAAGACGAGTACAGACAGATCGATCGCGAGATCCATAACCGTGAACACCGGCAGAATGTCCTGGCTGATTTACGCTCCAGTTACGTTGGTTATTCAGATCCGGTAAAGAGTCTTTATAAGGCCTCTGAGCAGGGTGAATCCAGGCTGGAGGGATTGATCGGTGCTGTAGCCGACTTGATAGAAGTGCCGGAGGGCATGGAGCTGGCTTTCAGCCTGGCTTTGGGTAGAGGAATGGAAAACGTGATAATGGAGAATGCTGCTGCCACTAGATTAGCCATTGCCTACCTCAAGGAGCACTCCCTGGGGCGTGTTACTTTCCTGCCTCTCGATCTTTTGCGGGTTAGACCTGCTCCGCCCCGCAACAAGGAAATGGTCCGCTCAAAACCTGGAGTAATAGGTATCGGAGCTGATTTGGTCCGGTGTGAAGAGCGCCTGACCAGAGCCATGGAACATTTGTTGGGCAGGGTTGTCATGGTTCAGGACCTGGAATGTGCATTAAACATATTCCAGACTATAGATTTCCCGTGGCGGATTGTGACCTTGGAGGGAGACATCATCAATCCCAGCGGAGCCATGACATCGGGTAAAGGTAGGGGAGATACGGCTGGTCCCTGGCGGCGCAAGCAGGAAGAGAAAAACCTAAAACGTGAACTGCAGCAATGGTTTGGGGTCAGAGAGTCCAATCGGGAAAAAGCCTGGCAGCAGCAGCAACAGGCCATTGAACTGGAGCAAATCCTGACCCAGCGGCGTAACCGCCTAGCAGAAACGGAATTTCAGTTAAAAATCGTCAATGATGAAACCGATCGGCTGCGCTTGGCCCAGGAGAGTTCCGCCAGGGAAGAAAACCGTTACCAGCTGGCGATAGCTGACCTGGACTGCAATATCAAGCAAATCCGGGATGAATACATCCAATTGAAAGAGGCTCACCAGAAGCTCTGGGCTGAGAGCCAGTCTCTGAACCAGGAAATCGAGAGCTTCAAGGTTGTTTTGACTCAATGCCGCCATGATCTCGCCGTCAAGCAGGAAAGGCACAGCTCCTACCAGGAGCAACTGATCATGAAGCAAAGAGAATTGGACACGCTGGAGCAACATATGGGCCAATTCGAACAGATAATAGGCTCCTATGAACAGTCAAACCGAGAAGTCAGGGCTTTGATAGAGGGACTTGAACAAGATATAGAGAAGCACTTGGCCCTGGAAAAAGCCACCCACG
>JAAZOA010000051.1 GCA_012798055.1 Syntrophomonadaceae bacterium
CCGGGCAAATTCCTCCTGCGCAGGATGCTGTTAACCGGTATAAAATCCTTTACCGCCATGAATACCCGCTGCTGGGGATGGCGAGCCCGGTCCAGGGTCAAACCTTCCACATCCCACAATTCGGTCACGACGAGATCGACAATCGACCCGTCGGGTCGTAGGAATTGGAGTTGTTCTCCAGGACCGAAATTGGCCCGTTGTTCAACTTCCACAATTTTGCGCTCCGGATCAAAGCCGGTCGTAATACCACAGAAATCAGCTCGACCGGCTATGGGTTCCTTGTGCGGGTCCTGCAGCCACTGCTGACCTCCCTTTATAAATCCGGCGGTGTACGGGCGGGTGGCAATAGACTGGAGTTCCAGCCGCCAGGCCTGGACCATGTCTTCCGGGTAGGGCTGGCGGTTCGATAAGTACCAGTCGATGGCTTGGCGGTATACAGTTGCCGCAGTAGCTGCATAGAGGGGGCTCTTCATCCGCCCTTCTACCTTGAAGGCATCGATACCGGCATCTATCATCCGGGGCACCATTTCCAGCAGGCACAGATCACGGGAATTGAAAATATAGCTGCCGCGGGAGTCTTCCTCCAGGGGGAAATACTGTCCCGGCCTTTTTTCTTCGGTAAGATAATATCGATAGCGGCAGGGATGGGCGCAAGCTCCCTGATTTGCACTTCTACCGGTCATGAAGTGAGACAAAAGACAGCGTCCGGAATAGGAAACGCACATTACCCCGTGAATGAACACCTCTATCTCCACATCTACCCGTTCTTTGATTTGGCGTATTTCCTCCAGGTCAAGTTCCCGGGCCATGACTATTCGCTTGGCCCCTAAATCCCGGTATTGGGCCGCGGTTTCATAATTGGTCGTGTTGGCCTGGGTGCTGACTGTCACTGGCAGATCGGGAGCATAAATCCGGGCCAGCCTCAGAACTCCCAGGTCGGCGATGATCAATCCATCTGCACCTGCCAACTGCAGAGCTTCAAGGTATCCGGGCAGTTCCTTGAGATCCCGGTTGTGGGCCAGGATATTGGCAGTCACATAAACTCTCTTCCCTGCCCCATGGGCCAACTCCAGACCGAGTTTGATCTCCTCAAGGGTAAGGTTCCCGGCAAAAGCCCTCAGGCTGTATTCCTTCCCCCCCAGATACACTGCATCAGCTCCGAACAATAGAGCCGTTTTGAGTTTCTCCATATCTCCGGCCGGCAGGACCAGTTCCGGAAGGGAACGCTCCTGGCCTGCCAATACCTTTTTATTTCCCATATTTCCTGACAGCCTCCAGGTGTTCCAGGTATGTGGCGGAGAACTGGTGACTGCCATCTCCCTTGGCTACATAGTAATAATAGTTGTGCAGCTCAGGATTTACTGCCGCTTCAATGGCAGCCCGCCCCGGGGAAGCGATAGGGCCGGGAGGCAGGCCCGCCCGTTTGTATGTATTGTAGGGCGAGTCTATTTCCAGGTCCTGGTAGGTAACGATTTCCCGGTGTTCACCCAGGGCATAGATTACCGAGGCATCGATCTGCAAAGGCATCCCTTTCTGCAGCCTATTGTAGATCACCCCGGCTATGCGTTTGCGTTCTTCAGCAACCATGGCTTCTCGTTCGATCAGTGAAGCCACGGTTATAACCCTGCCGACTTGCAGTTGCATGGCTTGGGCCTGGGATTCGAAGTTGTCATCCCAGACCCTGGCGAATCTGGTCAGCATCATATTGATGATGGCTCCAGCCCCAGTCCCTTCCTCGAACGTGTAAGTGTCGGGATACAAGTAACCTTCCAAGCGTTTTTCCCGGTCATTTAACCCTGACTGGAGGAAAGGATAGTCATAATTTGACTGCAGGGCCGCTTGCCATTGCTCCGGGCTGCATATACCGTTCTTAACCAATAACTCACTGATCTGACGAACTGTATAGCCTTCGGGGATTGTGAAGCTCATTTGTTTGACTTTACCTTCGACCAACTGCTGGATTATTTGCTCAAGCGCCTGGCTCTTGCTGAAATCATAAAGCCCAGCCTGCAGGTCCTTTTCGTGACCCTGCCAGTAGCAATAAGCCAGGAATACCCTCTCATCGCGGATTAAGCCTTTCTCGATCAAGATTGCCGCCACACTGTGAGCGGTGCTGTATTGGGGGATCCTGACCTCGATCATGACCTGGTCATTGGGGTCCATGGGCCGGCCTTGCCGGTACATGAACAGCCAGGTTGCCGCAACTGTCAAAAGTAGCAGCAGCAGAAATACTAATCCTAATTTGAGGGCTCGCTTGCCCGGGGTCGATTTCACAAAATCCCCACCTTTGTCATCCATATGGGAAGATCATAATCCAGTGCCGTTTATTGAAGGTCCCTCGCCTATATAGGAACCCAGGGGATCAACCTGACCGGGTTCCGGCTCTGCTCCCCGCGTATTTTCGGTATCTGTAGGTGACTCAACCTCGATAACGGGATCCGGAACCGGACTTTCCACCACCGGTTGAGTTACCGGAGTGGGCGGCTTTTCTGGGCCGATATAGACCAGCCGGTTGAGGGGCCGGTAATAGTCACGGGCCAATAATTCAGTCTCAATTGCTTTGCCGTTCTGGTCATAAAAAGTGCGGAATGAGCGCACTCTGTATCCGGGCTGGCCGCCATGATCGATTTTTTGCGCACCTGGTGCCAGGGTCGGATCCCTTTGCGTTTCTGTTATATAAGGGATGGTCTCGTCCACCACATATGATAGTTCGATATGGCGTTTAAATTGCAGGTCTCCGTAAATATTGACGGTGAGTTTGCCGTTCAGGGCTATGGCCCTGATATAGAGGGGAGAAGTGGTGACATTCTTGAATCTGAAATCCTGAGAACCCCAGGCCACCGTAGCATCCAGTCCCAAGGGCACATAAGCAACAGCCAGATTATGATTGCCCCGTTCCACGATTTCCATTCCCGCTAATAGGCAGGCATTGTATAGAGTGGAGGAAACCTGGCATACTCCGCCACCCAATCCTTGCTCGAATTTGTCGCCCACTATTATCTTGGCATCACGGAAACCGTTGGCTACTGACCTCTCGCCCACGGCTGCATTGGTGGAAAAAACAGTACCCGGAGTAACCAGGAATTTGTTGATTTTTGAAGCCGCCAGCGCCAGGTTATGGGAACGGTTGATTTCGCCGGTATTGTAGTTGGTGGAGTAGGAGGACAGCTCTCCCATGTGCTGCAGCTGGTCTTCGGTTACGAAGGGTTTCTTGACTTGAAAAATTATGGGCATGCGCCTGTTGCTGATCAGCCCCAGTTGTTGCGGTAAGGGCGCAAAGGTGGCCGTTGCATCTACCTGATAACCGTCCTTTCCTGCTAGTACCACCAGACCCCTTTGATTATCAATTTCCAGGCTGGCATTTTGAGGCTGGACTCCCCACTTGGCATTCCATTCCTGAACCGCCAGGTCCTTTTTAGCCTCATCATAAGCGACGGTCAGAGGGTAATTGAATTTCTCTTGTCCATTGAGCCGGGCGATTTTTTCCTGCCAGCTCCGTCCCCGTTCCTCTTCCCAGACAGAGTTGACCAGGGCCTCCGTATCGGTTTTTTGGCAGAGGTCTCCCAGTTTGAAAGCAAATTCCTGGTCATCTTTATAAAAAACTACCTCTTGGGCATAGAGCGGGCCTATCCCCTTTTCCACGGCCTGCACGGCTTGAGACGGATTCATACCCTGCACCGGGATCCCGCCGATTTCAACGTTGGGCATGAACTGGCTCGATTCCAGCAGCGGATTGCAGCCGATTATACACGCAGCCCCTATTATGCCTAAAACCATCACCAGGATGATCATAAGCGGCCCTGGTTTGTTCTTAAAAATGTGCAAAGACTAACCTCCTGCATAACCCGGCCTACAGACCGGATGGGCTCTGTCATGCGGACCCCGAGCTAATAAAAAGAAGCCCTGCGGCTTCTTTTTCGAGCACTATATTTCTTCGCTATCTGCCAACTCTTGCCAGGCGTCGGCAACTCTCTCCCATTCCTCGTCATCTTCGATATCGGCCAGAAACTCGTTGCCGTCATCATCATATACGACTTTCAAAATGATTACTTCCACTTCCTCCTCGGAAACCATCGGCGCTTCGTCCAGGGGGATCAAAACCCTGTATGTTTGGTCCTCTATCTCCAACTCAGCCAAAAGTTCAAACTCGTGTTCCTCTCCATCCTCGTCTACCAGTACCAATATCGGAAATTCCTCATCATCAAAGATATCATCGTGATCCATCCCCAAACCTCCATTCACAAGACTATCGTCATTCTATCTTTACGCTGCTTCTTTGTCAAACTACTTGTGGGCTCTCCGGTCCAGGTAGCCCTGCAGAATATTGACGGCTGCCAGTTTGTCAATAACCTCCTTGCGTTTTTGCCGGGAGACATCGGCTTCCAGCAAGGTCCTCTGCGCCGCTACCGTGGAAAGTCGCTCATCCCAGTATTCCACCGGCACTCCCAGATATTCCTGTAATATGCCGCCCAATTCCTGGACCTCCACAGCTTTCGGCCCGACCGAACCATCCATATTGCGGGGAAAGCCCAGCACCAAGAGCTCTACCTGGAACTCAGCGCACAAGTCAGCCAGCTTGCGCAAATCATCAGCCAGCTTACCTCTCTTCAAAACCGAATGTCCCTGGGCGGTCCAGCCCAGCTCATCGCTGATGGCGATACCGATTCTCTTTTCTCCTATGTCCAGTCCCATTATCCGCATAGCTCTATTATTTTCCCTGCCCCCTCCAGGTGTGGTAAAAACACGAGAACCCCCGCGCAAAACGCGGGGGCAAAACAGCGGTCAGTCCAGGAATTTTTTTAGCAGCGCTTCCATAATCTCATCCCGGTCTATTTTACAGATAAGATTGCGGGCCTGTTTGTGGCTGGTTATATAGGCCGGTTCCCCCGAAATCATGTACCCTACCAGCTGATTCAAAGGATTATAGCCTTTTTCCTCCAGCGCTTCATAGACTGCTTTCAAGATATTGTAGACCTGATCCGGATCCTCTTTCTCCCATTTGAACCGGACCGTATTGTCCCCAGGGTCTTGAGGCATACAAACACCCCATTCTATTATAGAGGACCTTCGGTATCCTCCACCTGATTTCCTGCTCTCAGGATAGAGTTTTCTCTATTACCCCCCGGGCAGCAGCCAGGGCCTCCCGCAAAGCTTGAGGATCTTTCCCTCCGGCTTGGGCCATATCTGGCCTGCCTCCGCCACCCCCACCGGCGACCTTGGCGGCAGCTGCGATTATCTTGCCCGCGTGGATCCCTCTGTCCACCAGGTCCCGGCTGGCAAAGGAGACCAGAGCCACTTTGTCGTCAATGATTGCCCCCAGGACTACCACCGCACTGCCCAATTTGTCCTTCAACATCTCCGCATTTTGGCGCAGGTTGTTGGCATCCTGGCTTTGGACCTCAGCTACCAGGATCTTGGCTCCACCCAACTCATAGGCTTCATTAATCACTTCCTGGCTTGCCGCTTTGGATATGCGAGCCCGCAGCTGTTCGATCTCTTTGTCTCTTTCTCTCAACGCCTTGTTGAGCGCTTCCAATCGCTGGAGTAATCCGGCCGGGGTCGTTTTAAGCACAGCAGCGGCTTGTTTTATCACCTTCTCCATCTCGTTCAGATAGGCTAACGCCGGGCCTCCAGTCACTGCTTCGATCCTCCTGAGTCCCGACCCGATGCTGGCTTCGCTGATTATTTTGAACAAACCTATCTGTCCGGTGTTATTTACGTGTGCACCTCCGCATAATTCCATGCTGAATGAGTCGACCTCCACCACCCGCACCTCATCACCGTATTTTTCGCCGAATAAGGCAGTGGCTCCCATTTCCCGAGCTTCTTTTAGGCCCGTTACTGTGGTATGCACCGGGTATGTGGACAGGATTGCCTGGTTGACTATGTTTTCGATCTCAGTAATCTGCTCATCGTTCAAAGCGGTGAGTTGGGAAAAATCGAAGCGCAGGCGGGCTGGCTCAACCAATGAGCCCTTCTGCTGGGCATGTTCACCTAGGACCATGTGCAGTGCCTTGTGCAGCAAATGGGTAGCAGTATGGTTGCGGGATGTGGACATGCGCTTTTCCTTGTCGATCGACAACCTGACCTCTTCGCCCCGGCGCAGGCTGCCTGCAATCTTACCGGTATGGATGATCCAGCCGCCGATCCTTTGGACATCCTCAACCTCCAGGCATCCGGTAGCTCCGCAAATGGTGCCGGTATCAGCCACCTGGCCGCCGCTCTCCGGGTAGAAGGGTGAGCTGGAAGTTACCACCGAAACCTCGCTTTCGGCAGCGAAATCCACCCGGTCATGTTTCTTGATTATAGCCAGGATCACAGAATCCTCTTCAAAACGATCATAGCCTGTAAATCCGGTTTCCGGTATTCCTGCCAGCAATTCAGCAAACATCTGCTCGTTTGCGAAAGCGCTGGTGCCTTTTTGGGCCTGGCGGGCCCGATTGCGCTGTTGTTCCATCATCTCGTTGAAACCGGCCTTGTCTACCTGGAAGCGGCTTTCTTCCGCCATATCCTCAGTCAGATCCAGGGGGAAACCGTAGGTATCGTAAAGGGTGAAGGCCTCTTCTCCGCTGATGGTGCTTCTGCCCTCCTGTTCGGCGGTCTTGATTATTTCCTCTACCTTCTTGACCCCTTCTTTGAGGGTCACGAAGAATCTTTCTTCCTCGAGTTTGATCACTTCTTTGACGAAATCTTTTTTCTCCAGGAGGTATGGGTATGCTCCCTGCATCACTTCGCTAACTACATCCACCATCTTGTAAAGGAAAGGCTCCTCTATGCCCAGGAATGCCCCGAACCTGACTGCCCGGCGCAGAATCCTGCGCAGTACATAGCCCCGCCCGTCATTGCTGGGAAGGATGCCGTCTGCGATCAAGAAAGTGCAGGCCCGGCTGTGATCAGCGATGACCCGGAAAGGGAATCCCCTGTCGCCCCGGTCATAATCGCGGCCGGTCAGGTTCTCGATAGCCTTGATGATGGGGACGAAGAGATCGGTTTCGAAATTGCTGTCTACCTTCTGCAGAACCGAAGTCAGTCTTTCCAAGCCCATACCGGTATCAATACTGGGCCGCGGGAGGGGATTCATGGTTCCGCTTTCATCACGGTTATACTGCATGAACACCAGGTTCCAAATCTCCAGCCAGCGGTCGCAATCGCAGACTCCGATGCCGCACTGGGAATGGCCGCAAGAGTATTCCAGCCCACGGTCATAAAGGATTTCACTGCAGGGTCCGCAAGGTCCGGTGTCCCCCATGGCCCAGAAATTGTCCTTTTCCCCCAGCCTGACGATGCGTTCCGCCGGGATACCGGTTATCTTTTGCCAGAGTTCATACGCTTCATCATCATCCTGGAAAATAGTAGCCCAAAGTTTTTCCTGGGGCAGACTCACCGTTTCGGTCAGAAATTCCCAGGCATACTTGATGGCTTCAGCTTTAAAATAATCCCCGAAGGAGAAGTTGCCCAGCATCTCGAAAAAGGTGTGATGCCTGGGGGTCCTGCCCACAGTGTCCAGGTCATTGTGTTTGCCGCCGGCCCGAACGCATTTCTGCGAGGTCGTGGCCCGGGTATAAGGGCGCTTGTCGATGCCCAGGAATACATCTTTGAATTGATTCATGCCGGCATTAGCAAACAGCAGGGTGGGATCGTCCACCGGCACCAAAGAAGAACTCTCGACAATGGTATGCTGGCGCTGTTCAAAATATTCTAAAAAGGTTCTCCTAATGTTACTACTGGTCCACACGAAGCAGGCCCCCTCTTTCCCGAATATTACTCTATTCGTTTATTTTCTTTGATAAATGAGACTATGTCAACCAGACTTTATCGGCATTTCAACCAGCATCGATCATCCCCTGGACCTGTCATCAGGTGGTCTAAATCAACTCACAGGCGTGTCTTCTCTTGGCAGTATCGAGCGTTTGTTCTATAATGACTGCAAAGCATCGGGGCTTCACCCCAGGAGGTATGGCATCATGGATCTGTTCGACATCGGCACCGCCAAGAAAAGGGAAGCTCAGGCACCGCTGGCCTGGAGGATGAGGCCCCGCACCCTGGACGAAGTGGCTGGTCAGAAGCATGTCATCGGTGCTGGTTCACCTCTTCGGCTGGCAATCGAGAAGGACCAGCTTCATTCCCTGGTCTTCTACGGACCACCCGGGACCGGCAAGACTAGCATAGCCAGGATAATAGCCGCTATGACCAACTCTCATTTCGAATATATGCAGGCTGTGACTGCTGGGGTTGGCGACATACGCAAGGTGGCCGCTGATGCGCGGGAAAGGCTCAAATATTACCACCAGGCCACTATCTTGTTTGTAGATGAGATACATCGTTTCAACAAAAGCCAGCAGGATGTATTGCTGCCCTTCGTGGAAGATGGCACCCTCATCCTGATCGGAGCCACCACGGAAAACCCCCTCTATGAGATCAATTCCGCGCTTTTGTCCCGCATGAAACTTTATATATTGGAAGCTTTGCAGCCTGGGGATCTGCTGGAAATAATAAACCGGGCCCTGGAAGACCCG
>JAAZOA010000052.1 GCA_012798055.1 Syntrophomonadaceae bacterium
CCCGGCCATCTGCATATTGGATCCGGCAGTATATAACAAATAGAGGTGTAATTAATAATGGAGAAACAAGTAGTCTTGGTATTGGATTTCGGCGGGCAATACAACCAGCTCATAGCCCGGCGAGTAAGGGAGCTGCATGTATACAGCGAGATGGTGCCTTTCGATATACCTATGGATGAGCTTTTAGCTAAGCAGCCGGCGGCCATCATTTTGACCGGCGGACCGGCCAGCGTTCATGTTAAGGACGCTCCCGCCTGCGATCCACGGATTTTCTCACTGGGGATACCGGTGCTGGGAATATGTTACGGCATGCAGCTCATGGCCCAGGAGTTGGGCGGAGAGGTGAGGGCCAGCCAGCTCAAGGAATATGGGCGCACCCAACTGGACATAATAGGCGACGATCTCATCTTCCAGGGCATTGGCCGCCCGACCCAGGTGTGGATGAGCCACGGGGATTCGATCTGCAGTATACCAGCTGATTTCCAGGTTACTGCCAGTACCGCGAATTGCCCGATAGCGGCCATGTGTGCTCCAGCCCGGCAACTGTATGGAGTTCAGTTTCACCCCGAGGTGCGCCATACCCTGGAAGGACAGCAGATTCTCAAGAATTTCTTGTTTGAGGTAGCCCACCTCAAGGGCGACTGGGATCTGAGCGATTATATCGCACAGACCATCCAGGAGATCCGGGCTCAGGTAGGCGGGAAAAAGGTCCTGTGCGGTTTAAGCGGCGGGGTGGATTCGTCAGTAGCCGCCACTCTGGTCCACCGGGCGGTCGGCGACCAGTTAGTATGCGTTTATGTTGACAACGGGCTGATGCGCAAGGGTGAAACGGAGCAACTGGTCGAGACTTTCGATAAACAGGAACATATCAAGCTGGTGGTAGTGGATGCCCGGGAACGATTCTTGAGCAAATTAGCCGGGATCATCGACCCGGAGCTGAAACGCAAGATAATAGGGGAGGAATTTATCCGGGTTTTTGAAGCCGAAGCCAAAAAGCTGGGCGAGATCGATTACCTGGTGCAGGGCACCATTTATCCCGATGTGGTGGAAAGCGGTACCAGCACGGCCCACACCATCAAGAGCCATCACAATGTAGGGGGCCTGCCGGAAGATATGCAGTTCGAGCTGGTCGAACCCCTGCGGCTGCTTTTCAAGGATGAAGTTCGGGTGATAGGTGAGAAGCTTGGAATTGCCGAGGATATAGTGTGGAGGCAGCCCTTCCCCGGCCCGGGGCTGGGGGTCAGGGTCCTGGAAGAGGTTAGTCCCGAGAAAGTCAAGATCCTGCAGGAAGCTGATTTTATCGTACGGGAAGAGATCAAGAAGGCCGGTCTGGACCGGGAAATATGGCAGGCCTTTGCGGTGCTGCCGCCTATAAGGAGCGTTGGAGTCATGGGGGATGCCCGCACCTATGCCTATCCCATCATAATCAGGGCTGTGGTGAGCGATGACGCCATGACCGCCGAGTGGGCCCAATTGCCCTATGAACTGCTGGATATCATGGCCCGCCGCATCGTCAATGAAGTACGGGGCGTAAACCGGGTAGTCTACGATATAACCAGCAAGCCTCCGGGGACCATCGAGTGGGAGTAAAGGGCTTTTTCGCTGATCAAAAAGAATTGCCCCTGCCCCGGATAAAGACAGTTAAGTGGACAAGCCGGGAAAAATATGGTTTAATATTTATTGAATATCTAGATAAAGGCAAACCCGTCGAAATGCGGGGACGCAAAGCTATGGATCTAAGGCCTTGTGGCTATGATTGCCAGGTTGCCGG
>JAAZOA010000053.1 GCA_012798055.1 Syntrophomonadaceae bacterium
CCGCGTGGCTCAGCTGCGAGGCAAGAGCATAGAAGAGATATTGAACTAAGGAGGGGAACCAGTTGGCGAAACAGTTGAAGATAACCTGGACCAAAAGCTTTATTGGTTACCCTGAGACGCAGAGATTGACTATTCGGAGCCTGGGACTCAGGAAACTCAACCAATCGGTCATCAAAGAAGACTGTGCCCAGGTCAGGGGCCAGATAAACAAAGTAATTCACATGGTCAGTGTAGAAGAGCTAGATGAAGCGTAGGGAGGTTTTACAGTGAAACTAGAGGAGCTGAAATCTCCACCCGGAGCGAATAAACGCGTCAAAAGGGTGGGCCGCGGTATAGGTTCCGGTCATGGCAAGACTTCGACCCGCGGGCATAAAGGCCAGAAAGCCCGTTCAGGCTCAGGTATCCGGCCTGGATTTGAAGGTGGACAGATGCCTTTGCAGCGGCGTATACCCAAGAGAGGATTCACCAACATATTCCGAAAGGAATATGCCATCGTGAACGTCAAGGACCTCAATTGCTTTGAAGACGGGACTGTCGTTACTGTAGCGCTGCTGCGGGAAACAGGACTGGTCAACAAGCTGTTTGATGGGGTCAAGCTTCTGGGTGACGGAGAGATCGACAAGAAACTTACCGTTCAGGTGCAGAAATACAGCCGTCAGGCGGAAGAAAAAATCGTAGCCAAAGGTGGCAAATTAGAGGTGATCTAATGCTTAATCAATTTCAGCAGACCCTTAAAATCGGAGATTTGAGAAGCAAATTACTTTTCACCTTGATGATGCTCCTGGTGTTCCGGGTAGGCGCCCATATACCGGTGCCCGGAATCAATACCGAAGCCCTGCAGCAGTTATTGCAGGGACAGTTGTTCGGATTTTTTGACATAATTTCCGGAGGAGCCTTCAAGCGGTTCAGTGTGTTTGCCATGAGCATCACCCCGTATATCAACGCTTCAATCATCATGCAGCTGTTGACGGTAGTGGTGCCCAGATTGGAAGAACTGAACAAAGAAGGACAAGAGGGCAAGAAAAAGATCGCCCAGTATACCCGCTACGGGACAGTGGTTCTGGCATTTATCCAGGCCATAGGCATGTCCATAGCCCTGGGAAGATCGGGAGCCATCGCTAACCCGGGATTAGGTTCCTACCTGCTCATAGCCGTATCCCTGACTGCGGGTACTGCGATGCTGATGTGGATAGGCGAGATGATCACCGAAAGGGGTATCGGCAACGGAATCTCCCTGATCATCTTCTGCGGTATAGCCGCCCGGATACCTTCCCAGATCGCCGGGGTGGGCCAGGAAGTTTCCAGTGGGATGGCAGGGTATTTCCAGGTGGTGCTTTTGCTCATCGTGGTTCTGGTAGTTATTGCTGCCGTCGTGGCCATGAACGAAGGGCAGAGACGTTTACCCATCCAGTATGCTAAGCGGGTGGTGGGACGCAGGATGTATGGAGGACAGAGCACATTTTTACCTTTGAAGGTCAATGCAGCCGGTGTTATCCCCATCATCTTCGCCATGTCACTGGGTATGTTCCCGGCAACGATCGGTTCATGGATGAGCCCGACTTCAGGGTTCAATACATTCATCAATACTTATTTCAACCAGAGCGATTTGCTCTACAACGTTTTTTATGCAGCCTTGATAATATTTTTCACTTATTTCTATGTGGCCATCATTTTCAATCCCTTGGATGTAGCCGATAACATCAAGAAAAACGGCGGGTTCGTGCCAGGTATCCGTCCCGGCCGGCCGACTGCCGAGTACATCGATCGGGTCCTCTCCCGCTTGACCCTGGCCGGGGGAATATTCCTGGCTCTGATTGCGGTCCTACCCAACATAGTCATCGCAATCACCGGCATCAAGAGTCTGTGGTTTGGAGGAACGGCCCTGCTGATCCTCGTGGGTGTGGCCCTGGATACCATGAAACAGGTCGAATCGCACCTGTTGCTAAGAAGCTATCAAGGTTTTGTTAAATAGGAGATGATAACCGATGAACATTATCATTATGGGGCCACCTGGAGCAGGTAAGGGTACCCAGGCGGAATTCATCAAAGCCGCTTATCCTATTCCCCATATATCTACCGGGGATATGTTCCGGGAAGCGGTTGCCAATCAAACCGCTATGGGCATGGAAGCCAAAAAATATATGGATGCTGGTCAGCTGGTTCCTGACCAGGTTACAATCGGTATCGTGGCAGAGCGCCTGGCCATGGAAGATTGCCAGA
>JAAZOA010000054.1 GCA_012798055.1 Syntrophomonadaceae bacterium
GGGGTAAAAACCCATAGGCTGGTTGTTCAATATGGCCGCATAATATTGGGCAGGATGATGTTTGATCAGATAGGCGGTTTTATAGCTGGTGGTGGCGAAGGCCGCGGCATGGGCTTCACAAAAACCATAGCTGGCGTACCCCAACATACTGTTAAATATATCCTCGGCCAGGTTTTGCTCCACCCCCCGCTCCACAGCGCGATCGACAAAGGTCTGCCCTAATTCCTGCATGCGCTTCTGGGAGCGGGAGTGGGTCATCACTCTCCGCAGTTGGTCTGCCTCCGCCGGGCTGAAACCCGCGATAGCCCGGCCGATTTCGATTACCTGCTCCTGGAACAAGACCACGCCATAGGTCTTCTTCAAAATAGGTTCCAGCCAGGGGTGCATATAGCTTACTTCCTCCTGCCCCAGCCGCCTGGCTACGTAGGGGTCCACCATATTGCCTTTAATGGGGCCGGGTCTTATCAAGGCCATGCTGGCTACCACATCTTCAAATTCAGAGGCCTGGAAGCGGCTCTGCAAAGCCCGCTGGGCCGGGCTTTCCAACTGGAAGACGCCTATTGTCTCGCCCCGGTTGATCATCTCATAGGTCGCCCGGTCATCCAGGGGGATCTGGTCATATTCAAGGTCGTGCCCGCTTTGCCGCAACTGGCCGGTCGCATCCTGTATGACCGACAGAGTGCGCAGGGAGAGCAGGTCCAGCTTAACCAGGCCCAGCCCTTCGATATCGTCCTTGTCAAACTGGCTGATCACCGGCCCCTGGCCGGATCGTTGCAGGGGGGTGAACTGGGTTATGGGCGGGTCGCTGATAACCACACCCCCCAGGTGCATC
The DNA here is from genome assembly GCA_012798055.1 of Syntrophomonadaceae bacterium. Taxonomy (GTDB): domain Bacteria; phylum Bacillota; class Syntrophomonadia; order Syntrophomonadales; family Syntrophomonadaceae; genus PHAA01. The sequence continues at coordinate 833 of JAAZOA010000054.1, forward strand.
CCCAGGAAGCGGGGGAATCCGGCCAGGCGCTCACAGCATTCCAGCAGCATTTCAAACCGCTCTTCATGCAGCGGGCTATCCTTGAGCTCAGGGAGTTTGAGCAAGAGGGCCCGGATCTGGTCCGCCCGGGCGTAAAAAGGCATCCGTTTGCAGAGGGGATCCATCTCCGCTTCAGGAAATCCCAGGGCTTTGCCCAGTTCCCGCAGGGCGGAGCGAGCCCGAAAGCAGTTATAGGTTGCCACCCGGGCCACATGCTCCGGACCGTATTTTTGGTATATATAGTCGATTACTTTATCCCGGTGGCGGGATTCGAAATCTATATCGATATCGGGCATACCCACCCTCTCCGGGTTCATGAAACGCTCGAACAAGAGCCCACGCTGCAGGGAATCTACCTCGGTGATGCCCAGGCAATAGGCTGCCAGCGAGTCGGCCGCTGAACCCCGGCCGGCGTAACGGATGCCTTGCTGGCGGGCATAGTTGGCCAAATCCCACACCACCAGGAAATAATCGGGGAAACCCATCTGTTCTATAATCCCCAGTTCATATTCCAGGCGGGTCTCTACTGCCGGGGTGATTGCGCGGTAGTGGCGCCGGGCCCCCTCCCAGGTGAGCTGGCGCAAAACCAGGGCAGCATCCTGGCCAGGCAGGAGAGGGAAGCGGGGGAAGTGAAAAACTGAGCTCTGCAGGATCGGCTGACAGCGGTCGGCAATCCGCAATGTATTGGCCAGGGCTTCCGGGCAATGGGCGAACAGATCCCGCATTTCCGCTGCCGACTTGAGATACGCCGCCCCGTTCATGGGCCGGTCGGGGTCTATGTCATTTACGGTGCATAGTTTCTTGGCGCAGCACAGGAGGTCATGCAGGAAATAATCTTCGTGACGGGCGTAATGAACGTTGTTGCTGGCCACCACCGGGAGATCTGATTCCCGGGCCAACTCCAGGAGGCGCCGGTTCAGGTAGCGGTCGCCGGGCAGGAAGAGGTTCTGTAATTCGATATAGAAATTCTCCCGGCCCCATATAGATTTGTAATATTCGGCCTGCTCCCGGGCGGCCTGGAAGTGGCCCTGCAAGATGAGCCGGGCCAGATTGCCGCGCCGGCAGCCGGAGAGGACGATCACCTCACTCAGGGCTTCCAGGTCCCGGGCGGCGGCTCTTGCCTGGCCCCGGGGATTATGGAGATGGGCGGCGGTAAGCAAACGGCACAGGCTGGAATAGCCCTGTTCATTTTGGGCCAAGAGGGTGAGGTGACTGTCATCCTCGAGGCTGATTTCCACCCCCTGGATGGCCTTCAAGCCTGACTGGCGGGCCGCATGAGCAAACTGCACGGCGGCGGAGAGGTTGTCGTGATCGCAGATCGCCAGAGCCGGCATGTCCAGTTGTGCCGCCTGAGAAACCAGGTCCTCCACCGAGCTGGCCCCGTCCAGGAAAGAAAAAGAGCTGTGGCAATGGAGGTGCACAAAACTCATAACCGGCTCCTAATCGTAGGTTTTATAAAGGTACCAGCTATTTTCTTTCCGATCATAAAAAATCTCCCGCACACTCTGATCTTCGAAAACCAGCCGATAAAATGTTTTTTCACTCTCTCCGGCCCACCAGCAGCCGGTATCCTGCCAGCATTCCAGCAGTTCCAGCACCTGTAAGGCCTGGCCCCGGAACCTGATTTGGACTGGTTCCTGTCCGGGCCCGCATTCGACCTGCAAAAGGGGATAACGCTTCATTCCAATCCCCCCGGAGAGGCAAAACGCCAGGGATCCCAAAAACGCAGGATTTCCTCCCGCCGCTCGATCGCCAACCCCATGCCGATACTGTCGGGAAAGCGCTGCAAAAGCTGCTCCAAGATAGCCGCGCGCCGCTGCTGCCTGGCTTCATCTTGGCGGATAGAGCGCAAGGTGAAGAGGTTTTGACTTCGCATCTCCAGGGGCTGCAAACCATCCAGGCACACCCTCAAACTAGTAACCGGCTGCTCCAGGGCAGCGGGCAGCAGTCCCGCCATGATCAAACCCAGGCGCGACATATCATGACAGGCCCTGGCAAGCCGTCTTTCCAGGTTAAGAGGCTTTGCTCCCCCCAGTTCCAATTGCAGCTTCACCTGCTGGCAGGCAGCATGCCGTTGGCCGAGTATAGCCCCCAATTCCCGGGCTGAATCTTCCAGGACCAGCAGGAGCTGGTTGCGGTCAGCACAACCTTCAGCCAGTTCCAGGGAGTAAGCCAGCCGTTCGGGGGGATAAAGGCCTCTTACCGGGCGGTAATCGCGGCCCTGGATATTTTGCCAGAGGCCGGCCGGGTTTCTTTTCAGTATCTGCTGCAGGCGAAGCGGGCCTAATGCGGCCAGTTCACCTACCTGCATGTAGCCCAGCCGCTGCAGAAGGCGGCTCTCCCGGCGGGATAAAGGAAAGAATTCCTCCACCGGCAGATCGAGGAGAAAAGCGGCCTCTTTACCAGGGAGCACCTGGACTATGTCTGCTCCTTGCTGCTGAAAGCGGCGATAGCTGCCGGGGGAAGTCCCGTGCAGGCTGGAACGATTGGCGGCCAGCATAGCCAGGAGAGGAGAAGTCGCCAGGCCGACAGAAGCACCTCCGCCGGTGTTTGCGGCCAGGGCCTCAGCCAGGTCGCGCAAAATATCGCTGATGCGGTTAAAAAGGCTCAGGTCCAACAGCAATTCCTGTTCGCCGATAGGCTCCAGTATTGAACTGTGGCCGCTACATGCTTCCAGCAGCTCTTCCTCGACAGACCCGTTATTCAGGCGCATATAAATGATTTTGCGCATCGGTGATCATCTCCTCTTTGGTATTCATATGCTACAATAGAACAAATGTTCTGTCAAGAACCGCCGCCAGGAGAGAAAAAGTGTTTTTAGGTGGACTTGGAGAGGATAGTTGCGGTAAATTATTGGCAGGCTTATTAATTTGGAGGTGCTGAATTGCTGAAACTGATCGATAAAGGGGTCTACTTCATAAACAATACCAGCCTGGTTGAGGCAGGGGAAAATGGAGCCGCTGACCTGGTCATCGGTCCGGGTTCCGCTGATAACCTGGGGGTTGATATCAGCAAGCTTGTCCCGGAGCAGGCGAAACAAAACACCATCGCTTACCGGATTCTGATCGATCACAACACCAGTGGTGATCCAAAACAGCTCAAACTGAAGTTTGATGCCCTGGCTTCCCATGACATAACCTATGTGGGTATCGTCCCGACCGCACGGGCCAGCGGGCTCAAGGAATTCCCGGTCCCTTATGTATTGACCAACTGTCATAACAGCCTCTGTGCGGTGGGGGGGACCATCAACGAGGATGATCATGTTTTTGGGCTTTCAGCGGCGAAAAAATATGGCGGTATATATGTGCCGGCTCACCTGGCGGTCATTCACCAGTATATGCGGGAAATGATGAGTGCCTGCGGGCATATGATTCTGGGCTCGGACAGCCATACCCGCTACGGGGCCCTCGGCACCATGGGCTTCGGTGAGGGCGGCCCGGAATTGGTGAAACAGTTGCTGCAAAAAACCTATGACCTGGCCTATCCCGAGATTATCGCCGTATACCTGCAGGGCAAGCCCCAACCGGGGGTAGGCCCCCAGGATGTAGCCCTGGCCATAATTGGTGCGGTTTTCAAGAACAACTTCGTCAATAACAAGGTTTTGGAATTCATCGGCCCGGGCATCCGCCATCTGTCGGTAGATTACAGAAACGGCATCGATGTGATGACCACTGAGACCACCTGTTTGAGTTCCATCTGGTCGACAGATGAAAAAGTGGCTGAATATTTGAAGATCCACGGCCGGCCTCAGGTTTATGCCCCCTTGAATCCTGGGCCGGTAGCTGACTATGATGGCGCGGTGGTGGTGGACCTTGATCAAATCGAACCCATGATCGCATTGCCCTTCCATCCCAGCAATGTCTACACCATCGCGGAATTAAACCGCAATGCCTATGATATACTGCGCGAGGTTGAAATCGCAGGCCAAAAACAGATGGAAAACCCGGACATAAGGTTCAGCCTGACCGACAAACTGGTAGGGGGGCGGCTGAAAGTAGACCAGGGTATCGTGGCTGGGTGCGCAGGCGGCAGCTTCGAAAACCTATACCAGATCGCCGCCATGGTCGAAAACCGTTCTATTGGCAGCGGGGAACTGGCCTTCAGCGTTTACCCGGCCAGCCAGCCTATATTTATGGAGCTAATCAGATCTGGTGCCGCGGCTAAAATGATGGCGGCCGGAATCACTATGAAGACGGCTTTCTGCGGACCCTGTTTCGGAGCCGGCGATGTGCCTGCCAATGGAGCGCTTAGCATCCGTCACACCACCCGCAATTTCCCTAATCGGGAGGGTTCCAAACCGGATCAGGGCCAGATATCTTCGGTGGCCCTTATGGATGCCAGATCAATAGCCGCGACGGTATTGAACGGAGGTTTCTTGACCCCTGCGACTGCCATGGGGATCAAGCCCGAATCGGTATCATATTACTTCGACCACCGGATATACAACCACCGGGTCTATAACGGCTTCCGGCAGCCAGAAGCCGCGGAGGAACTCAAGTTCGGACCTAATATCGCCGACTGGCCTGAGATGGTGGCCCTGCCCCAGCACCTTTTGCTGAAGGTGGCTGCCCTTATCACCGATCCGGTGACTACCACCGATGAGCTCATCCCTTCCGGGGAGACCTCCTCTTTCCGCTCCAACCCGCGCAAGCTGGCGGAGTTCACCCTGTCCAGAAAAGATCCGGCTTATGTAGGCCGGGCCAAAGCCCAGGACCGGCTGGAACAGGAGCGCCGCAGCAGGTTGTCCTCAGGTTCTGAGGGAGAAATATCGGAGGATCTAGAGGCTATCTGCCGCAGATTGATCGATGCTTTAGACTATTTCAAAGACTGCTCGGAGATGCTTAAGTCCACTGGTCTGGGCAGTGTGGTATATGCAGTCAAACCAGGAGACGGTTCGGCCCGGGAACAGGCCGCTTCCTGCCAGAAGGTACTGGGGGGATGGGCGAATATTGCGGTGGAATATGCCACCAAGCGTTACCGGAGCAACCTCGTCAATTGGGGCATGCTGCCCTTCACCATAGCTCCGGGTGAGGTGCCATTTGCCGTCGATGACCTGATCTTTATCCCGGATTTGAAAGACAGGCTCAGGGAAGGCCAGGAAATCATGAAGGCCTATGCCATAAACAGCCAGGGGGAAGTAAAAGAACTTACCCTGTCCCTGCCCAGGATGACCGAAGATGAGCGGCAAATCATCCTCAAAGGCAGCTTGATCAATTATTATGCCGGATAAGAACTTGATATTCAGAATAGAACGTCCGGGGCGGATCGCACAAGCGCCCGGTTATTGGCTCCAGAGCATCAAACAGTATCAACGTCCTGGAAAGATCAAAACCGGGCGTTTTGATTGGCGGGTCACTTCGTTGGCAGTGCTGCCGAGGAGGAACTCTTTGACCATGCCTTCTCCCCGGGTAGCCAGTATAATGAGGGTGACGTCTTCCTTTTCCGCTACTGCCAGGATATCGGCGCCAGCAGGACCCTGATGCACCATGGTCCGCACCTTAAGACCCAGGCGATCCAGATCATTTTTTCGGGCAGTGATGAGGATCTGCCGATTTTCAACAGTTCTGATCAATTCCTCTGTATCGAAATCTCCTTCAACCACGTTGAGCAGGATGACTTCCTGCATCAAGGCGGCAAGGTCTTGCACTTCACCCAGCATGGCCAGGGAATGAGGTGAAAAATCCAGAGGGATAAGCACTTTTTGGAAAAGCCTGAAACACTGCTCCTGGCCGGGGAGGGGATCAAGAGGATAAGCTTTATTGATCAAGACCGGTACCGGGCTAAGACGAAGGACCTCAGCGGTGGTGCTGCCCAGCAGGAATTCCTTGATTTTACCCTTGCTGTGGGGTGCGATCAGGATCAGTTGGACATTTTCACGACTGACAGCGGCTACTATTTCTGCGCTGGGAATCCCCCGGGCGACGATTGGCCGGCAACGCAGCCCCATGGAGTCGCATTTTGCTTTGAGGCCGTCCATTATCTCCTGGGCGGTGATTTCGATATAGTCTGCCTGTCTGGCTGGGTTTTGCCTGTCGATTACATGCAGCAAGACGACTTCTTTTAATCCCAAAGCCCCGAATTCAGGCAGGCAGTCCAGCAGATGCATGGCCGGTTGTGAAAAGTCAGTTGCCAAGAGCAGTCTTTCGATAACCATCTTTATTCCTCCCGGATAAATGAATTTGCTCCATAAATTTATATTTTTGAACCCGTCATCTCATTATTAGCAGCTGTAGCGGAGCCAGCAGGTGAAATATTATCCCCGCTCAACCGGCAGAATACAGGCGGGGAGGTCGTTGGCAGGCCGATTGACCAGGGTGGGAACCTCATAAAATTCCAGGTTTTGCTCAGGGAGCGGCGGTTTTTCACCGCTCAACCATAGCGATTCTTGGCCACGGGGAAGGATCAAAGGCATGCGATCGTGCAAATGGGCGATAGCAGCAGCTGGTTCAGTGGTCAAAATAGTGAAGGACCACAGCCTTTCCGGCTCTGTCGCTCCCCATTCCTCCCATAATCCGGCAAAAGCGAAAATCCTTCGGTCCGGAACCCTGATATAGTAAGGATGTTTGTTCTTGCCTGCCTGCAACCATTCGTAAAAGCCGGTAGCAGGGACCAGGCAGCGGCGATGACGGTACGCCTCTCTAAAGGCAGGTTTTTGGGCTACTGTTTCCACCCGCGCATTGATCATCCTGTAGCCTATGCTGCGGTCCTCTGCCCAGAAAGGCACCAAGCCCCAACGCATCATCTTCAAGCTGCGATTCCCATCCGAACCGGTTATAACCGGCATAGTGTCAGCAGGAGCCACATTGTAGCGCGGTTTGAACACCAGCTCCACTCTGGGGCAGCCAAACCGTTCGGCCAATTCATCCAGCTCCACCGCCAGGGTATAGCGCCCGCACATGGTGCAACCCTCCCTATCAATTCCAACTTGCAGATCTTTATTTAATTATAACGAATTAACCCTCTGCCGGTGTCTACATTCGGACCTGGATAGCTATGGATTACGCAGCCGAAAAGCTCCGGGATTACCGGGTAGTTCCCGTTGCTGACCGTAGCTGGCTAAAGTCGCGCTCTGCAAGTATACATTTGAACCAGGCCTATTTTTGATATAATAAGGACGATATACCCTCATAATATAACGAGTATGGCAAAGGAGCGTCACATTGACCGAAATTTATGCAGAGAGGGGCAACCGGGGTAAGTCCCGCACCAAAACATATGTCATTGTGCTGATCCTGGCCCTGGTAGTACTTCCGGTTTCGGGAGTTTTGGGGGTGTCAGGCTATGTAGGGTGGAACCTTACTCATCCTGTCCACCAGTTACTGGACTCCGACCCTGGCCAAATTGGACTGCCATACAAGGATGTGGTTTTTTCCAGCCGCGGTGATGGGGTGCAGCTTAAAGGATGGTTGGTGACTGCCACTGCCAGCCCTAAAACGGTAATCATAGCCCATGGATACCGGAAAAATCGTTTGCAGGACGATGTGCCTGTTATGCCTATAGTGGCCAGTCTGCAGCAGCAGGGCTGGAACGTACTGCTGTTCGATTTCCGCAACAGCGGTGAATCTGGCGGCGACCTGACCTCCGTGGGACAATATGAGGTACAGGACCTTTTGGGGGCGGTGGATTTCGTGCAATCACAGCCGGACCTGGGACAGCAGATCGTATTGTATGGATTTTCCATGGGAGCGGCGACTTCTTTACTGGCCGGCTCCAGGGAGCCGGCGGTGGCTGCGGTCATAGCGGACTCCCCATTTGCTGATTTAAAAACTTATCTGCACAAGAATCTCAGCGTTTGGACTGAGTTGCCCGCGATCCCGTTTGACCAGGCTTTCTTCCTAGTGGTGCCGAGCCTCACCGGATTGAGAGCCGAGACCGTAAGCCCCATAACCGAGATCCCTAATTTGGGCGGCCGGCCGGTTCTACTGATACACGGGCAAGCGGATACCGACATACCCATAAGCAACAGTGAGATGCTGCAGGCAGCTTATCCCCAAGCCCAGTTGCTGAGGATACCGGGAGCCACCCACGTAAAAAATTATGCCACCGACCCAGAGCTATACGGGAATATAGTATCTGCGTTTTTAGGCAGTCTTTGACAAGCGGAGCTGAAGAGTATGGCAAGCCGTTTCTCTATTTTGGAGGAATTCAGGCAGAACAGCGATCCAGTGAACGCAGTGCCGATGGCCAAGTACATGCGTTCCCAATTTACGTTCCTGGGAATTCCCAGGACCAAGCGGGACCAGCTGCAGAAGGTATTCCTGCAGGCAGCCAAACGATCAAGGATTATCGATTGGGAATTCGTCATGCAGTGCTGGGACTTGCCGGAGCGGGAATACCAGTACCTGGCCATGGACTACCTGGTGGTGCTGTGCCAGCACTTGCAGCCGCCGGATATGCAAAGACTGGAACAATTGATCGTCAGCAAGTCTTGGTGGGATACCGTAGACTTGATCGCCGCCAGACTGGTAGGAGGTTTATATGTTAGGCATCCGCACGAACTGCGTAATACAATCTTACGATGGTCTGCGGGAGACAATCTCTGGCTGCGCCGCAGCGCCATCCTCTTTCAGCTCAAGTACAAACATAAAACCGATCCCCAATTATTGGGCCGTA